>CALMVM010000471.1:0-7358 GCA_937873255.1 uncultured Verrucomicrobiota bacterium
CGCCGGACTCAGCGCGACGATGGCCGCCATCGCCCACATCGCCAGCAGCAGCCCGACCGCCCCGCCCAGCGCGCCCAGGAGCGTGCTTTCGGTCAAGGTCTGGCGCACCAGCCGCCCCCGGCTCGCGCCCAGGGCCGCACGCACGGCGAGTTCCCGCGTGCGTCCCGCCGCGCGGGCCAGTTGCAGGTTGGCGACGTTCGCGCAGGCGATGAGCAGCACGCAGCCGACCGCCCCGAGCAGGAAGTAAAGGCTCTGGCGGTATTCGCCCACGCTGGATTCGAGCATCGTTTTGGCCACGACCTTCCAGCCGGTGTTGCTCTCGGGGAAACGTGCTTCCAGCGCGGTGGCAATCGTGTCGAGATCGGCCTGCGCCGCCGCCAGCGTGACGCCCGGGCGCAGACGGCCGAGCACGTTGAGGCCGGGATGTTCGTCGCGCTGGAGGAAGCCGGGGTCCTTGCGCAGTTCGCCCAGCGGGACGAAAACGTCCGAGTTACGCGCGTTCGCAAAATTCGCCGGCAGGATGCCGACGATCTCGCGGGGTTCGCCCTCCACCGTGAGGGTCGCTGATGAGCACGGCCTTCGGTCCGCCGGGCGTATCCTCGGCCTCGGTGAAATTGCGCCCGAGCGTCGGCGGCGTGCCGAGCACGGTCAGGTAATTGGCCGACACCGTCGAGCCGTTGATCCGCTCCGGGGCCGCCCCGCCGCCGAGCGGACCGTAGGACAGGTTGAACGTGTCGCGCCGCCACACCGCCAGGTCGGTGAACGTCTTCTGCGCCGCGCGCCAGTCGAGGTAATCGGGGAGATCGACGGACGCGTTCGGCACGTTGGCGGTGCGCTCGCGCACGACGACGAGCCGGTCCGATTCCAGGTAAGGCAGGGGCCGCAGCAGCACGGCGTTGATCACGCTGAACACCGCCGTGTTCGCCCCGATGCCCAGGGCCAAAACGATCACCGCCACCGCCGTGAACCCGGGCGAACGCAGCAGGACGCGGACCGAAAAACGCAAGTCGGAGAGGAAGTTGGACATAAAGTAAGTCGGTTATTCGCTTCGCAGGGCCACCATGGGATCGAGCTTGACCGCCCGCCGCGCCGGCACCCAGCAGGCAAACAGCGCCGCGCCGGCCAGCAGGAGGCTGACCCCTGCAAGGGTCAGCACGTCGTTGCCGCCGACCCCGTAGAGCACACGGGCCAACACGCGCCCGAGCAGGAGCGCGGCGAGGAGCCCCACGCCGAGGCCGATGGCGACCAGCGTCGCCCCCTGCCGCAGCACGAGCGCGAGCACCGCCCCGCGTTGCGCGCCCAGGGCCAGGCGGATGCCCAGTTCGCGCGTGCGCTGTGTCACGCTCAGGGCCATCACCCCGTAGAGCCCGACGGTCGCCAGGCACAGCGCCAGCGCGGCGAAAGTCCCCAGCAGCACCATCGTCAGGCGTTGCGGCGCGAGGCTGGCGGCGATGTTTTGCTTCATCGTGGCGACCTCGGAGATCGGCAGGTCCACGTCGAGGCTTTGCACCGCCTGACGCACCGCTTCGACGATCCGCACCGGGTCGCCGCCGTCCACCCGCACCAGCAGGCGCTGGTCGCTTTCCTCGGTCTGCAACACGCAGAGGTGCATCTGCGACATCTTGTCGAGGTAGACGGTCTCCTCCGGCCCGTCGTTGAGCGTGCGCGGCACGACGCCCACGATGGTCAGCGGCGGCGGATTCTTGTCGTTGACCTGATTGTCGTCGACGTGCTGGCCGATGGGGTCGCGGTCGGGGAAAAACCGGCGCACGAACGACTCGTCCACGATCACCGAGCGCGGCGCGCCGAACGTCTCGCGTCCGTCGAACGCGCGTCCGCGCAGGATCGGCATGCCCAGCACCGTGAAATAATCCGGCGTGACGAAATTCATCTCCGCCGAAGGCTCCTGGCCGGGGACGTTCGGCGGCGTGCCGGTGATATGGACGTTGCTGTCCCATTCGTTGGAGTCGAAGGGCGTGTTGACCCCCGTGGCCGCCGCGACGACGCCGGGGAGCGCGCGCACGCGTTCGAGGAGCGACGTGTAGAATTGCCCGATGCGCGCCGCGTCGGGATAACGTTTGTCCGGCAGGGAGATCATCACGGTCAGCACACCCTCGGGGTCGAACCCGAGCGGACGCCCGCGCAGTCCCCAGAAGCCGCGCAACGCCAGCCCCGCGCCGGCCAGCAGCACCAGCGCGAGCGCCACCTGCGCGACGACCAGCAGCGAACGCACCCGCACCCGCCCCGACCCGCCCGAGGCCCCGCGCGCGGCGCTCTCGTGCAGCGCCGCCGACATCGACGCCATGCTGGAGAGCCGCCACGCCGGCCACACGCCGACCAGCAACCCCGCGCCAACGGCCACCGCCGCCGTGAAACCCAGCGCGACCCAGTCCACGTGGACATCGTGGAAACGCGGCACGTTGGCGGGGCTGAGCGAGACGATGGCGTCCGTCGCCCACAATGCCAGCAGCACCGCGCCGATCCCGCCGCGCAGGCCGAGCAGCGCGCTCTCGACGAGCATCTGGCGCATCAACCGCCAGCGGCTCGCGCCGAGAGCCGCGCGCACGGCGAGTTCCTTCGTGCGGCCGGTGGCGCGGGCCAGTTGCAGATTGGCGACGTTCGCGCAAGCGATCAGGAGCACGCAGCCGACCGCGCCGAGCAGCAGATAGAGCTTGCCGCGATATTCGCCGACGCTGTTCTCGAGCATGGGGCGGACGTTGATGCCGCGGTCGGTGTTGGTGTCGGGATATTGTTTGGCGAGCCCGCGCGCAATCGTGTTGAAATCCTCGCGCGCCGTGTCCACCGAGACGCCGTCGCGGGTCCGCGCGAGGACGGAGCATGCCGGGTGGTTGCCACGGTTGTTGGTGCCGGGCCGCCCGCGCGCGTCCCCGAGCGGCACGATGAGGTTGGCCTGGCGCGGGAACCCCGTGTCGGGCGACATCACACCGATGATCTCGTAGGCTTCCGCGTCGAGGACCACGCGCTGGCCGATGACCGCCGGGTCCGCGTTGAACTTGCGCCGCCACAGCGCGTCGCTGATGAGCGTCACCTTCGGCCCGCCGGGCACGTCCTCGGCCGGCGTGAAGCAGCGTCCGAGCGCGGGCGGGCAGCGCAGCACGTCGAGCAGGTTGGCGGAAACCTCGGCGCAGCGCAGGCGCTCGGGCGGATTGCCCGATCCGGCCTGCGGCACGGAAAGGTTGAAGTTGTTGGGCCGCGCGATGGCGAGGTCCTGGCAGGTCTTCTGGGCTGCGCGCCAATCGAGGTAATTCGGCAGCGAGACCGATCCGCTGTCGAAAAGCGAGGTGCTCTCGCGCAGAATGAGGAGCTGGTCCGGCTGCGGGTAAGGCAGGGGCCGCAGCAGCACGGCGTTGATGACGCTGAACACCGCCGTGTTCGCCCCGATGCCCAGGGCCAAAACGATCACGGCGACAGCGGTGAAACCGGGCGAGCGGAAAAGCGTCCGCAGGGCGTAGCGCAGGTCGGTGAGCATAAAGAAAAAAGTCCGGTGAAAGTGTTCGGGGTTTATTCCTCCCGCAGCGCGCGCAGCGGGTCGATCTGCGTGGCCTTGCGCGCCGGCAGCCAACTCGCCAGCAGCGACGCGCCGCCAAGGATGACCGCCACGGCCGCGAGCGTCGCGGGGTCGGTCGGCTTGACGCCGTAGAGCAGGCTCGTCATCAGGTGCGCCAGCGCCAGCGCCGTGCCGGTTCCCAGCACCAACCCAATCGTGACCAACCACACCCCTTGCCGCAACACGAGGCGCAGCACGTCGCCCTGTTGCGCGCCCAGGGCCATGCGGATGCCGATCTCGCGCGTGCGCAAGCCCACGCTGTAGGCAATCGTGCCGTAGATCCCCAGCGCCGCCAACCCGAGCGTCAACCCCGCGAACACCGCGAAGAGCACGGTGTACAACCGCACGTAGGCCACGCTGCCGCTGGCGGCTTGTTCGAGCGTCTGGACCTTCCCGACCGGTTGGTCGGGATCGATCTGGCCAATTGCCTGCTCGACCGGTTTGGACAAACTCTGCGGGTCGATCCCGGCGGCGGCGCGCACGTACAGCGCCGCGTAAACGCTCGGCCGCTGGAGATAGCAGAAGTACGCCGCCGCCGGCGCGGCCTCGCTCAGGCCGGTGCGGCGCACGTCGCCCACCACGCCGACGATCTCGAACTCGGACGGCGTCTTGCTTTTCGACGTGAGGCGCTTGCCCAAGGGGTTGTCCGTCGGGAGAAATTTTTTCACGAACGCCTCGTTGACGACCACTACCAGCGGCGCGCCGGCGTCGTCGCGCTCGCCGAGCAGGCGGCCTTGTTTGAGCGAGATGCCCAGCGTGGAAAACACCGCCGGATTGACCGAGTCTCTAGTGGCGCTCTGATGACGCGCGGCCGGATCGTCCGGATTCTGGCCGGGCAGGAGGAAATTGAATTCGTCGTACCAGGAAAACAGGACCGTTTCCGTCAGCCCGACGCCCTCGACGCCGGGGATCGCGGCGGCGCGTTCGAGCAGGCGGCGGTAGAACTCCGCCTGCTGGGGCCGGTCGGCATAACGCGTCGTCGAAAGCGACAGCCCGACGACCAGCGTGCGGTCCAGGCGCACGCCGACATCCGTGCGCAAGGACGCGAGCAGACTGCGTCCCATCAATCCCGCGCCTGCCAGCAGCACGAGCGCCAGCGCGATCTCGACGACCACCAGTGTCGCGCGCACCCGCGTGCCGCCCGGTCCCTCGGAGGCGCCGCGCCCGGCGGATGCCGCCAGCGAGCCCACCGGGTCCAGCCGGGCGGCGGCCCACGCCGGGAGCAGCCCGGTGATGACCCCCGCCAGGGTCGCCACCAACACCGAAAACCCAAGCTCGGGCCAGCTTAGCCGGACGCTGTCCTGCATCGGCGAATAGCCCGCCGGCAACAACGCCGCCACCGCGTCCACGCCCCACGCGGCCAACAAAACGCCCAGCCCCGCGCCGAGCCCGGCCAGCAGGAGGCTTTCGGTCAACGCGAGGCGCATGATCCGCCCGCGGCTGGCCCCCAGCGCGAGGCGCACGCCCGTCTCCCGGCGGCGGGCGGCGGCGCGCACGAGTTGGAGGTTCGCCACGTTCGCGCAGGTGACCAGCAGCACGCAGCCGACCGCGCCGAGCAACAAGTAGAGCGCGCGCGTCGCGCTCGCGCCGATGAGGATATTGCCCGCGAGAGGATGCGCCTCGAAGTGCCAATCTTTGTAATGCGCCGGGTCGTCCTGCGCGAGCCGGGCGGCGAGGACCAATAGACAGGCGCGCAGTTTCGCCCGGCCCGCCTCGCTCGCGTCGGCGAGCCGGGCGGTGGTCTCGAAACGGCGCGGCGAATCCGCCGCCATCTCCGGACCGTGGTCGGAGATCGGCAGCCACAGGTCGATGCCGTCGTTGAGTTCCTTGAAGTCCGACCCCATGACCCCGACCACGGTGCGCGGCTGGTCGTTGATCGCCACCGTGCGGCCGACCACGCTCGCGTCCGCGTGGAACTGCGTCCGCCAGATCCGGTCGCTCAGGATCAACGTGGGAGCGTCGGCGTCGGCATCGACGAAGACACGGCCGAGGGCGGGCGGCACGGCGAAGACGCGGAAATAACCCGTGGTGACGATAGCCGCCGTGAGCTGCACCGGGGTCGATACCCCGGTCAGATTCGCGTAGTCGTAACCGAATCCACCCACGGCCGTCAGGCCCGAGTTTGGGTCATCGCGCAATTGCTTGAACGCCGCCGGCGGCAGGAACGCAAACGCCCCCTCCATGGTGATCGACGGATTGCCCATGCCGATGTGCACGAGCTGTTCCGGGTGCGGGTAAGGCATCGGGCGCAGCAACAGCCCGTAGACCACGCTGAAGATCACCGTGCTCACGCCGATGCCCAGCGCCAGCGAGGCCACGGCCATCGCGGTGAACAACGGTTTGCGCAGGAGCGCGCGCAGACTCTGGCGGATGTCTTGGAGGAGCGTGGTCATGTCAGGAAGGAAGCGTGCGCGAGGATTTCCGGGCAGGCCGCAGCGCGGCCGGTCGTTCTGGCAGTTGGTAGGGATGGCTCTCCGAGCCGTCCGTTGATTGGCTTGGATAAACGGCATGCGCACAAATCGCCTTGCCGGAAAATCGACGGACGGCTCGGAAAGCCATCAGGACCTTGTTGGGACGCGCCTTCGGCGCACGGGCGCGCAACCGCCGTTCCAACGCGCGGCCCGCCGGCGTGGCGAACCATCCCGCCAGACGGAACCAGGCGTCGGCTGCCTCGTTGGCGTCGCGCATGGTCGTTCAGGCGGTCAGGGCCACGGGGGCGTCGGCGGGCGCGGCGGAGTTCTGGTCGTCCACCACGCGGCCGTCGAAGAGATGGATCGTCCGGTCCGCGCGGTGGGCGTAGCGGTCGTCGTGCGTGACCATCACAATCGTCGCCCCGCCCGTGTGGAGTTCGCTGAGCAAATTCATGACGGCCTCGCCGTTGCGGCTGTCGAGGTTGCCCGTCGGTTCGTCGGCGAGCAGCACGCTCGGGCCGCCCGCCAGCGCGCGCGCCACGGCGACGCGCTGCTGTTGTCCGCCGGAGAGCTGGTTGGGCAGATGCCGTCCGCGATGGCTCATGCCCACGCGGTCGAGCGCCTCGGTGGTACGGCGCTTGCGCTCGGCGGAGCTCACGTCGTTGCGATACGTGAGCGGCAACTCGACGTTCTCGGCCACGGACAGGTCGCCGATCAGATTAAAGCTCTGGAAGATGAACCCGATCTCGCGGTTGCGCAGCCGGGCGCGGTCGGCGAAGGACAGACCCTCGACCGGGTGACCGTTGAGCCGGTAGAGCCCCTCGCTGGGCGTGTCGAGCAACCCGAGAATGGACAGGAGCGTGCTCTTGCCGCAGCCCGACGGCCCGGCGATGGAGACGTACTCGCCCTGGTGGATGTCCAGGAAGATGCCGGCGAGCGCGTGCGTCTCGACCTCGTCGGTCAGGAACACTTTTTTGACGCCGTCGAGGTGGATGAGGGACTGACTGTCGGTTTGCGTTTCGGTGCTCATAAAAAATGCGGGCGGTAGTTTCGTTAATCCAAACGGATCACGTCGCTGTTTTTGTCTGAATTGCTCGTGTCCGAGAGAATGACTTTGTCGCCTTCGCGCAGGCCCTCGCGGACCTCGACCACGCTGAGCGAACCGCGCCCGAGCTTGACCCTCACGCGAGCGGCCTCCGTGCCGTCGGGCGTCAGGCGGTACAGGCTGACCGTGCCTTCCTCCTGCCCGAACGCGGGTCGGCCGACGACGAGCGTGTTGGCGATGTTTTCGAGTTCCACGGTGCCCTCGACGCTCAGGTCGGGGCGCGCGCCGCGCGGCAGCGGGTTATCGCCGAAGTTGATGTCGACCAGCACCGTGC
>CALMVM010000471.1:7368-8168 GCA_937873255.1 uncultured Verrucomicrobiota bacterium
CCCGCCTGCACGGACGGATCAACCCGCGAGACTTTTCCTTGGGCGACCCCGTTGCGGGTATCCACCTCGGCGGGTTGGCCGGGCTGGATGTCGCGCGCCTGCGTTTCGGGAATCTTGACCTGCGCCTTGAGCCGCGCCGGATCGGCCACGCGGGCGACGTTGGTGCCGGCGGTGATGCGCTGGCCGACTTCGACGGGGACGATTTGCAACACGCCGTGCATGCCCGCGCGCACCTGGAGCGCGTCGAGCTGGCCGTGGCGGAGCGAGGCCTGAGCCTTCGCGCCGTCGAGTTCGCCCTGCGCGACGGCGAGTTGCGGATCGACGGCCTGACGGGTGAAATCCACGCGCTGCCGCTCGATGTCGCAGCAGGTGGTCAGTTCCTTGGCGGCGATGCGGGATTTCTTCAGTTCCACGGTGGCGATGAGTCCCTGCTCGGCGAGTTTTTCGTTGACCTCCACCTGCGCGATGGCGGTGTCGCGGTCGCCCTGGGCCTTGGCGTAGGCGCTCTGGCGTTCGAGCGACTGGCCTTCCAATTGTGCGTGCAAATTTGTCAGCTTGGCCTGCGCGGCCACGACTGCGGCGTCGCCGTCCACGACGGATTGCTGGAGTTCGGGATTACTTAATAAAATGACGACCGTGTCCGGTTCGACGGCCGCGCCGGGGAAGACCACGATGCGCTCGACCCGCGCGTCCGTGCGGGCGGCGATCCATTGAATGTCTTCGGGCACGAGCGTGCCCAGCCCGCGCACCTGGCGGATCATCGGGCCGCGCCGGACGGTGTCCATCGACACGCCCACGCG
>CALMVM010000472.1:0-15585 GCA_937873255.1 uncultured Verrucomicrobiota bacterium
AAACACGCCTCGGGCTAACTCTCCCTGTGGCTCGGAAAAGTGGGTCTCGTCACTTCGACGATCAATGGGTTGTCGTGAATTGATCCAGACACCGTGCCGTCGTTTTTTGTCGAACCACCAGCGAACTTCACCGTCTTTCGAGGATACCAACACACATTCGTGTTTGTTAAGCATGACAAAGCGAATCGCCGCCGCAGTTAAAGACACCTGAAACTCGCTCGCCATGTCACTGATGGTTTTGAGCGACGGCTCCGTGGTTTCGCACAATGGGCGCACTAAGTGGGTTGGCATCAACAATTCCGAGGCGAAGATGTTTGCTTCCGTTTCGAGCGGACTTTTTTTGTAATCGCGCAGATCGGCGGCAGAGCAGACGAACCACTGGGAAGTAGTGTGCAGCTCCCAGTGTCCAAGTTCGTGGGCAATGGCAAAACGGCGGCGGCCGATCTCGTGAATTTTGCCACTCACACGGATGATCCCTTTGCGCCCCTTTCTGACCAGTCTCGCTTCACAACCATCGACGGAGCCACTGGTGACGAAAACGCCACGATCCATGGCGATATCCTCAACACAAACTTTCCCTGGCTGATCGATGCCGTAGGCCTGGGCGAGCTGATACGCGGCCCCTTGCGCCTTCAGATTACTGCTCGGGGAGACCATCATCGGTGTCGTCCAGTAAAGCGATGTCTTCGATGAGGCTATTCAAATCCGCCTCGGAAGAATCCTCGAATTTTCTAAATAAAACAGCCATCTGCGGATCGTTCCCGAACGCCTCCTGTAGAAATTGATGCAGCTGCTCTTTGGTCTGATTTATTGGTTGCAGAGGAACCAACTTCTTTAATCGCGCCAGCATATCCATGCGTTTGGACCGGGCTGACTCCAAACGGTGCTGGCCCTTGGCTTTGGCTACCAGATTTTCGATTCTGCGCTTTAGCCTTGGTACATTCACCGAAGCCTTGCGTAGCTCGGCTTGAATTTCTTCTCTCGTCGGCGTCGCCGACGCTGGTTCACTCAAGAAGTTGGAGAGCGCCTGGACCGCGTCGGTGGCGGGGGTGGAAGGCTGGTCAGGCATGGGGATCAGAGAGCAGTAGAGCCGATGGCATAAAGGTGTTTTGCCCGAAAATCGGGCAGCTTTCGTTCCATTCGCTTCTTAGCGTTGGTAATTTCCTGTTCGGAAACCTGGAGTTTTGCGGCGACTTCGGCGCGTTTCCAAGTTCCTTCCAAGAAGCAGTCGAGCAGACGTTGGATGAGGGGGTCTTCGGCAAAAAATTCAATGAGCGCTGAAAAGATCGCGTCATTTTCGGCCTCTTCTTCGCGGCGGATAGCAGTTTGTGCAGGCGTGAGAGCTTGCTGGTCGGCCAGCAGGGCGAAATAGTCGCGGTCCTCGCCGTCCTTCGGTTCCGGCGGTGCGCTCTCGTTCCGGTTGACCTTGGAATTTGCCAGGTGGCTGACTTCGCTGTCGATAATATCGCAGCAAAATCCGAAGAGCTTGGGATGCTGGACGGGATCCCACGCTCGTTTGCCGAGGAGCAAATCCTCCACGGCCTCAGCAACAATGTCTTCCGCGAGGGTGCCCGCTGGAAGGGTGCCGTTGCGGGCTGACTTCCAGGTTTTACCCCGGATTTGGTTCAAGGCGTAGAACGCCAAGCGTTCGAGGAACTCGTCGGTGACTTCCTGCTCGAACCGAGCGCGAGCTTCCGGGGTGAGCGATGCCATGGGTTTGTAAAATGTGGTGCATAGAGGTCCCTACAATCTGCCGAACGAAAAGTGAAAATTTCCACGCGATCTACGGAAAATTTCGTCGGCGACTCGGCATTAGCTCTATGTCGGGTGAACTAAAACATGGAGCCTTAATCTAACCCAGGCTCCCGCTCGGCATCGAGAAAAAACAATGAAAGACATTGAAATCTATGTACATACCGCCCATCGCCGCGAGCCCGAGTTGATCACGATCAGCGAAGGTGGAACCGTCGAGGAGTTGCTGATCCGAATCGCTCCCGGCGAGCACGCCGAAATGGTGCTTTTCGTGGAAGACGAGGAGCAGCCCCGTGAGCGGCACCACCACCTCCACGACTGCCACATCCAGCATCGTCACCACGTTCACATCCACCGCTGCCGCGAGTTGGAAGTGCGCGTCTCCTACAACGGCGCGAAGCACGAGCACAAATTCGCTCCGGCCAAGACGGTCGAAAAGGTGCTCCACTGGGCGCTGGGAGCTTTCGGGTTGAAGGGACACGACGCGATGAACAAGGTGCTGCGGCTGGCGCAGGGCGGTGACGAACTGCCCGAGGCCGCCCACATCGGGTCCTTCGTGAAGGCGGAGCAGCATTGCGTCTTGGATCTCCACCTCACGGTGCACCGCAACGTCAACGGATAAAGCATGAGCCCTGACGAGGCGATCTTCCGTGCCCATTTTGCTTCCCCCGCGTTCCAGGACGGCCTGGACCGGGGGCGGTGGGGACTGTACGAATCGAGCGAGACGTGGCCACACGTCATCCTGTGGGTGCCAGCCGACCAGGCCGTCTTGGCGGCTGGACGCCTCTACCTCCGCTTCGACCTGGAGCGTTACCCGCAGCAAGCGCCTACCGCCTGCCCGTGGGACATTGAGCACAACACCGCACTGCCGCGAGACAAGTGGCCGAAACATTCCGGCAGCCAACCCAATCCTATCACTCAGGTTTTCGGCTCAAGCTGGAGCCCAGTCGCCCTGTACGCCCCCTGTGATCGCGTGGCGATGCGAGGGCACGACGTATGGGCGCAACAGCACCCCGATCTCTGGTGGCAACCGCGTTTTAGCCTCGTCGTGTACCTCGATTTCGTCCACGGCATCCTCAACCGCCAAAAGTATGCGCTCGCGTGAGATAACAATTTCTTACCTACTCTGGTTTCGGCTGATGGGGCAGCTCCGGCGCCGTGGCCGTGGGGTGCGAGAAAGCGGAGCGTTTCTGCTGGGAAAAATTGGTGCCCAGAAGGTGTCTGAATTCATTTGCTACGATGATCTTGATCCACACGCGCTCGACACCGGGATCATCGACTTCGACGGCGCGGGCTATGGGCCGTTGTGGGAACATTGCGAGCGCAGGAAAATGCACGTGCTCGCCGATGTGCATACGCACCCCGGAGCTTGGACGGGGCAAAGCGGATCGGATCGCGCCTACCCGATGATTTCGCAGCCGGGCCATGTGGCACTCATCGTGCCGCACTATGCCACCCGCAAAGGTCAGACATCAAAAGGGGTTGGCGTGCACGAGTATCTCGGTGACCACGAGTGGAAATCCGGGAGAAATGCGACCCGAGTCAGTCTCACCCTGTTTTGATCTATGGATCTACCCGACGAAAACAATCACAACCGCCTCGCGCGGGCGCTTATTGAACGACACGGATGCAGCTACGAGGAGGCGCTAACGATGCTTGATGGGTTTCGGCTGCATCTGGTCGGCGGTGAGCAACTCGTAAATAACCGCGCTTACCAAGCTGCGCTGCTCACCGCCGTGAATACTGGCAAGCGCGCCTTCCTGGGCGGCGTGACCGTGCAGATGCCACGAAACATGCCGAGCGCCTTGCCGTGGCCTGGAAACAAACGGCTCGATCAGATCGTCGAGGAACTCGGTGCTCAAATTGTTTCGGAACCGCCCGACGCGACAAGTCAGACGCTGGCGATTGGCGGCACTCTTGGAGACAGCGGCCACGACGACCTCACGGTCCTCGCGTCTGGTTGGCGTGGGGGTCTGGCCCCCGCACAGGAAAACTTTCGCTTGCCGCCGGGTCCTGATCATCCTGTGGGCGGCGTTCTGGCAGGTGCCCTCGGAGTTGCGCGGGGGTTTCTGCGCGTCTCGGAGTTGAGTACGCGTTTCGTGACTTCACCCGTCGGCTATTCACTTTGGGAGCCGGGGGGCAACTGGTTGGACGACGATGCGGCTGGTCCCGAGCTGGCGTATCTGCCCCAGCACCTTTGGGTGCTGGGGCTGGGCCATCTCGGGCAGGCATTTCTGTGGAATGTGGGGCTGCTACCGTTCTCGACACCATCAGACCTCGAAATGGTCTTGCAGGATTACGACAGGATTGCTCCTGCCAATCGAAGTGCCGGGCTACTTTATGGCGAGCAACCTGCCGGCTTGCTCAAAACCAGGCTGTGCGCGCAGTGGTTGGAAGCACGCGGGTTCGCAACCAAACTTGTGGAACGTAAATTTGATCAGACGCTCCGTCTCGACGGCGCGGAGAAGTTTGTCGCGTTTTGCGGTTTCGATAAAGCATTGCCCCGCACCTACCTCGAAATGCCTGGGTTCAAATGCATTGTCGAATGCGGCTTAGGTTCAGGTGCCGACGATTTCGATCAGATCGATTTCCATACCTTTCCGTCCGCCGCACAGTCTCCGGAATCGCTGTGGTCGGCTCAAGACGAGGTCGTAGGTGGTGTCAGCGACAATCTGCGCCGCGCCTACCAGCGCCCGGATGAACCATGCGGAATCCTCGGGGAAACATTGGCGAACAAATCGTTATCCTCCTCGTTTGTCGGTGCGTTCGCGGGCGCGGTGGCGTTGGGGGAAGTTTTGCGCGGGCTGCACGGTGGCGGCAGTTGTGAGGCGGCGACTTTTCGGCTGCGGAGCAACTCGTCACCGCAAACTGTAACGATTCCGTCGAGAATTATGCCGCTCGCCGAGTGCGGTTTCCTCAATGCTCATTGCTCTCCGCAATATATTTGAGTCATTGGTCTTTGCTGACGATCATGGTCGCTTTGCCGTTGGGTATTTCTAGGTTTTTCCGCCGCCATTAGTACGGATACTTTGCAGTGTTTCAGCAATCGCATCCTCCAACGTGATTTCACCGCGTATCCATGCCTCCGACAATGCCTCGGTTTCCGCCGAGAGAAATCCGTCGAGGCCCTCCAAAGATAAGCTGTGGCGGGAAGCCTCATGAATCTGGCGTCTAGACCGCATCTCTTCGGCGGTGATTAAGGGAATCATTTAGAGAATGTTAAGGCTATATTTAAGCATAGCGAAAACAGGCCAGAAGCAGAAATCAAAACGGCTGTTTTCGGCACCTTTTTCACGCTGAAAAGTTGCAGGTGCAGGGTTCAGGGGTTTGCTTGCTAAATGAACGAGACGACCGCCGACCCAATATTGGCAGAAGAGAACGGAATGCCCACGCTGGAGCCGTCGAAAAAGACCTATCCAAAAACGAAACTTTCGCCTGGAGTCCGGGCATTCATCCACCGGATGGCCGAGAATCTGAACACCCACGATCCCAACGTGCCCAAGGGTAGAAATCGGCGGTATTAACGGGAGAGGCCGAGGTCGTTGCCATGCGTGCGTGTGCGGACGACCACGCGTGGGCGCTCTGCCACCGTAGGAGCCACGGCTGCTGTGCGATCCATGGCACCCGCCCGAGCAAACTGGCTCTTTTGAGCGACGCGGATTTTCCGGCTGCCCTCTTGTTCACGCAATACATCAAGCGCGGCTAGGCGAGCCGCCGAACGCGGCAGGCACGCGAAGAGTTTTTCTTTCTCTGGCGTAAACACCGTGCAGCTCTGCCGGCCACGAGAGCAGGCCACGTAAGCCGCTTTGCAATCCAGGCGCGCGGCGGCCACCACGACATGGTCGGCCGTCCGACCTTGGCTCTTGTGCGAGGTGACCACGTAGCCGTGCGTAAACTGTCGGTAGGAGGCTGTGAGCGTCTTGCCTTCCACCGTCTCGATCCGGCCACCCGCGCCGATAGCTTTGACCGTCAGCACGTCGCCGTTGACCAAGCCCGCTTTCTTGTCGTTAGCCCGCAGCAGGATCTTGTCGCCGGCTGCCAGCTCGATTTCACGCCGTGCGGCCACATCGAAAAACGCCGCTTTGCTCAGATCCAATCTTTTCCCATCGGCCAAGAACACCTTGCCGCCCACGATGCGCTCCACCACTAACGCTTGCCCTTTGCGGAAACTGTTTTTCACGTCCCGGTTGAACGTGACCGTTTGCCCAAGCTGATAGTTGGCGGCCACGCGCTTTTGCTGTGCCGTCCAGCCGAGCGGATCGAGCACGGCCATCGTGCGCGCCTCCCCGAGCTTCCCCGCCGCGCGCAGGCCCTCGCGCACGTGCTTTGTCAGCTCGTGGTTCTCCGCCCAGGTCGGAGCCACGCAGAGCACGTTCTCCTTCGGTTTGACCGCAGCAGACAGATGCAGGTATTCACTGGCAGCCGCGCGCAGATAATCGGCCTGCCCCTCCTTGATCCAGCCCATGCCATCGAGCCGTTCCATGCCGGCTGCCGCCTGCCCGCTGGCGAGCAGCCGCACCGCCTGGTTGTAGTCGGCACCGGTCTGTCGTCGAATGTCCTTCAGCTCGCAGGTGGCGAGTTTTGAATGAGTTTCCAGCACGCGCAGGAAGTCGCCCGCTTCCACGCCGGAGTGCTGGCGGCTGTCGCCCACGAATACGATGCGTTGGCGCTCTTTCTCCGCGAGGCTCAGCAGCGCCGCGCCCTGTTGGTTGCTGGCGAGGCCCGCCTCGTCCACCACGACGACCGCGCCCTTCCATTCGGTGGGCATGGCGCGGTTCTGTGTCTTGGCCAGATACTCGGAAACCGTCGCCGCTTTGGTAAAGCCCTCGCTCTGGAGCACTTTCACCGCCGAGGCCGTGGGAGCCAGGTAGAGCATCTTTTGCTTTGCTTCTGAGAGGTGGCCGTCGAGTTCCTTGAGCAGCGTGGTTTTGCCGGCACCGGCCACGCCCCGGATCGCCGTCACTTGATCATGCGAGGCCCCGACAAAGCGCACGGCTTCTTTTTGTTCATCGGAGAGCCATTCCGCGACCGCCACCCGGCCCGGCAGGAGGGGCAGACACGCGCCTTTGCCGGCGTTGACGAAGCCGACGCTCCACTTTTCCAAGGCGATGCCTTGGCCCGTGGCGAAACGCGCGGACAGCTCATCGTTGCCCGCGCCGTCTTTTTCCAACGCGACCAGCCCCGCCGCGCCCGCGCGGACCTCGCTCTTGAGCCGTTGCAGATCGAGTCGACCCAGATCGGCGTTGAGAGCTTCCGCCAGGACATCGTGACCTCGGAGCACGCTGGCCCGCTCGAAACGATGCGCGACGGCGGCATTGAGCGCCGCTTGTTCATGGTTGGGTTGCTCTGGTTTGGAATGGCCGTTCGTGGCATCGAGGAGCGGCCCGCGCTGGCGCGCGGCGACCATCACCGCTTGGAGTTCCTTGCGTTCGGTGGCCGTCAACTGCGCGACCTGCGCGGCGCGCACGGCGGGCGTGGAAATTTCCGGCATCTTCACGCTGCGCGTCTGGCGGGTAATCACGCTGATTTCTGCCGCCGAGGGAGCACGACCTTTCGTCTTCTCAAAAGCCGCGATGCCCGCTTCCACCTCCGCCCGGCGCTTGGAGAAGCGTTGCCTTACTTCCAGGGATACGCCCTGGACTTCAAAGCCTTCAACCATGCCCTTTTCGTTGCGGCTTTGCTCGATGCTGTAGCCCAGGCTTTGGACCTCGCGAGCCAGTTCGTTCTGGTAGACTTTGCCGGCGTAGCGGATGGCCTTGACCATCTCGCAACTCTCCAGCGCCACCATCCTTTGCTGCCGCTCGTCCCAGGTGGCGTTGGCGACCACAAAGTGGGTGTGGAGCTGCGGATCGAGCGCGCGGCTGGCGTCATGGCGAAACACGGCGGCGCAGACATTGCCGGTGGCGCGGGTGTCCTGCGACCAAGCGGCAGCGCCGGCACGCACGCGGCAGGCGGCAAAGCTTTCCAGTTCCGCGAACGCCTTGGCTGCGGCGCGGTCGTGCGCGCCCGCGAGGCGTTCATCGCCCGTCAGCGCGTGGAGGACCGAGACGCTCTTCTGTGCCGAGCACTGGAAATCAAAGAAGCGGATGCTGCCTTCGACGTTGCGCTGCGTGAGCTTTTCGCCGGTGGCCGGGTTGATGTTCTCACGCAGCATCCGAAAGGCGGTGTCACCGGCCTGGATGGCCTGCCCTTCCACGAGGCCCAAGCGTGTGGCGAGCTGGCCTTGCCATTGACCGGCTACGCTCTCGCCTTCCGCGTAGTAGTCATTGGCGCAAAGGTGATTATCCAAGTAGGTCGAACCGTCCCGGATTTTGGCCATCGTGAACACAGCGTCATTATGGGTGAATCCAGCCCTTTTTGCCAGCTAGCCGACCACCAACATCGAAGGCGTTTATGCAGTCTGTCACATAATGTAATTTTATGCGTTATAACCGATATTGACCGTTTATGCGTTTTGCCGCATAGTTTGGATCGATGAGCGAACTGGCGCGTAGTCCTCAGCAGATTGGCAACGTGGTCCGGCGTGCCCGCAAACAGCGGCAGTTGAGCCAACGAGAACTGGGAGAGATGACGCGTTTGCGTCAGGAGACCATCTCTCTGATTGAGAACGGCCAAACCGCCACCAGTATCGAGACGCTGCTGGTGATCTTGGCCGCGCTAGACTTGGAACTTCAAATCGTCCCGCGCTCGAAAGCTTGGCAGGCTATGGAGAAACTCTTCTAAATGCCACGCAAACGCCAGCACCCGCCGCTTCGTGTTCTGCTGAATAACCGCCTCGTCGGCTACCTTCGCAAAGAGCCGGGCGGGGCGATTGATTTCCGCTATGACCACGGCTGGCTGGATTGGGACCAAGCAATTCCTGTTTCGTTGTCCCTGCCGCTGCGGGAGGAAGCTTACAAGGGTGCTTCGGTGGTGACCGTCTTTGAGAATTTGCTGCCCGACTCGGACAAACTCAGGCGACGGGTGGCGGAGAAGGTAGGTGCCGAGGGAACGGATTCGTACAGTCTGCTCGCGCAGATCGGGCGCGATTGCGTGGGTGCCTTGCAGTTCATCCCCGCCGACAACGCCGACGACGACGCCGCCGGCACCGCCGGCACCGCCGCACCCTCTATCCAGGGAGAGATCGTCGACGAGCGCGAGATCGAGACCATCCTGAAAAATCTCACCCAAGCTCCGTTAGGGCTCGGCCGGGAACAGGCGTTTCGCATCTCGGTGGCCGGAGCGCACGAGAAAACGGCGCTGCTCTTCCATGAAGGGAAATGGTGGAAACCACACGGCACGACACCGACGACCCACCTCTTCAAAACACCCATCGGCACCTTGCCCGGTGGCATCGACCTGTCCGCCAGCGTGGAGAACGAGTGGTATTGCCTGAAGCTCATGGCAGCTTTTGGCCTGCCGGTGAGCGCCGCCGAAATCCAGACCTTTGGTGAGACCAAGGCGTTGGTGATCGAACGCTTTGACCGGGAGTGGACGAGCGACGGCCGGTTGCTCCGTCGGCCCCAGGAGGATTTTTGTCAGGCTCTATCGGTGCCACCCACCCAGAAATACCAGAGCGAGGGAGGGCCGGGCATGGTCGATATTCTCCGCTTCCTTGGAGGAGGAGACAATCCTGCCGAAGACCAGAAGACCTTCCTCAAAGCCCAAGCGCTCTATTGGCTCATTGGTGCCACGGATGGCCACGCCAAGAACTTCAGCATTTTCCTTGGGCCACGGGGGCGCTTCAAGCTGACACCGCTTTACGACGTGCTCACCGCACAACCAAGCCTGGACGCCGGGCAGATCGGCCGTAAGCAGATGAAATTGGCGATGTCCGTTGGCCGTGATCGGCAGTACGCTATCGCCTTCATCGAAGGCCGCCACTTCATCCAAACGGCTGAACGTGCGGGGCTGCCGACGGCGATGGCAAGGAGCGCGTTGGAGGAAGCAGCGAACGATGCCGACCGGGCGATGAAAACCGTGGAAAAGCGGCTGCCTGCCAGCTTTCCCGAGGAGATTCATGCTTCCGTGAAGAAAGGGGTTGTCGCCCGATTGTCCAAGCTCTGATCGCCGGCAGTGTGTTCCCAAGAATTGTCTGCCTTGATAAATCCCGGTCCAGTATCTTGGCTAGATGTTGTATTCGGAATCGCCTCTGGAACAAACCCAGCGCCACATGACCGAAGGCCGAGAGCGCATCGCCAAACAGGAAGCACTCATTGAGCGGTTGCAGCAGGAGAGAGGTGAAAATCATCCGTTGCTGGCCGACACACGAAAACTTGTTGGCGGATATGCACGAGTTCCAGAAGCTAGGGCAGGAACACTTGGAACGAGAAAAAGCGGAGGAAGTTTGAGGGAGAGATGGACGATGCGGGAAGGTGGTTTTCCGGGTGGTAAATCGTCGGCCTCTCTGCGGTCGGATTAGAAAGTAGAGACGCAATACTCCTAAGCATGGCTTGAGGCCAGAACCATCACCGCATAAGCTCGAACTTTCATTTCAACTTATTCGGGCAAATTCGATGTAAGTGGCAACGAGCGGCAACTGAGATCGAATCGGCCAGGATTTGCCCGGTTTTCCTCGAACGCCGATCCCGCGAGAAAAAACTTACTGCGTTCGGCACTTTCACAGGGTAATTGCCGCCAAACGGTTAACGGTTTTGCATTCGTCGTAAGCTCGAATTCGCTCGGGCGGCGCGGTTGAGAACACGGGCCGTTGGCCCGACGTTTGCCGACCCTAGAAACCATGCCCGGCGGCAAACCTTTTCAATCCAAACTCACCCCTTTCTACGAGCAGATTGCGCGGCTGCGAAAGAAGCATACCCCCTACCCGGAGATTGCCCGGCGTCTGCACGACGAGCACGGCTTGAAGGTATCTCCCAGCACGATCTTCGAGTTCGTGAAGGTACGCGCCCGGCGCGGTGGTGTTTTCGCGTTGCCTGACCTTCCGGGCGGTGCTGCACCGGCGGCGGCCACCGGCGAGGCCCGCGGTTCCACCGAAGCAGCTAAAAAGCAGGCCCGGACGGAGCACGCCGGCGGCAGCCCGGCGAGCACGCCGCCGCCGGCACCGGCAGCCCCCGCCAAAAGATACGTGTTCACCCCGAAGCCGAAGGCGCAAAGCCGCTTCTCCGACGAAGACCTGGAATTTAACGATCCGCTGAAGTAACGCCGCTATTTCCCCCCACTCCCTTCCCCTTCCCTTTTCCGAATGACCATCCCTATTATCAAACACCGCATCCACGCCAACCCGCAGAGTAAGGGCAACCTCGGCAAGAGCCTGGAAACTGAGTTCCGCGTCGCGTGGCTGGAACGCCACGGCATCGGCTGGCACGGCAGCGACCTGGACGACCGCCACGCGACGTTTTCAGGCCGTCACCCCGACCAGACCAAGCGGTACAAGCTCGGCAACGAACAAGAGGCCAAGGCAGCCTTTCTCGCGCTGTTTAGAGGCATCCTGAGAGAACCTGCCCCCGTGCATGTAATCGACACGCGCGCCCAGGCCGACGAGCTTTTCATGGCGGCGGTGGAGGAATTGAACTTCTTCGAGTTGTGCCAGGAACAGGGCATCCGCACGACGTTCTTTTTGTTTCCGTCCGACGAGGCCGAGAGCATGAACAACTTCGCCCGGCTGGTAAAATTCGGCGGCGAGGCTGTGGACTTCGTGGTGGTGCAGAATCCCACCAAGAGCAAAGGCGACCTCTACCGAGGCTCCAAACTGGAGAAGGCGTTGGAGAACGCGGGAGCTAAGACCCTCACGCTGCCGACGATTACGCCCGTCACCCTCCTGGCGATGGAGCGCGCCGAGGCCCAGACCAAGCGCGGGATTTCCTTTGCGGAGTTCGCCGCGCCGGAGAGCGGCCACCTGGAGAAGATTCTGGCGGGGGAGCTGCAATGGGCGTTGACCAGGCTCTTCGAGCAGTACGACTCGATGGCCGACCTGCTGTTGCCGAGCGAGCAGGCCGAGAAGGTCAAAGCCGCCGCGACCGCCACCGCCAAGAAGAAGGCGAAAGCGGCCAAGGAAGACGACTTCGGGCTGAACTTCGGGGAGTGAGTACCAATGGACCGAAAACCCGGATACAAACCTGCCACCGGCGGTGGCGGCGAGAACGGTAAGGCCAAGCCTTTCGTGCCGCATTATTTGCAGCCTTCCCCCGCGACCATCACCGTGGACGCCAGCGCCTTCGAGCTTTTGAGCCGGGGAGCCAGCGAAGAGGAGGCCCGCGTATTGCGGCGCTTTCTGACCGAGTGGAGCCGGGGCGACGAGGACACGTTCCCTTACCAGTTCGCGCTCCTGGCCCGCGCGCAGATGCGGGCGGCGGCGGGCGTGCCGCTGGAAATGGCGAAGGTGCTCCAACAGCACCTCAACGTCACCGACGATGCCGCGCGGCGCATCGCCCAGGCCGCCGACGCAAAAGTGGCCGAGTTCGGGCAGGTAGGCAACATCATGGAGGAATGCCGCGCCATCGTCGCCGGGTTGCGGGCGGAAGGCGCGAACGCCCTGGCGGAACTCAAAGCCACCACGACTGCGCTCCGGGAGGCCGAGCAGCGGGCCAAACAGGCAGAGCGCGGCAACGATCTGTGGATTCTCAGCAGTGCGTTTTTGTTGATTGCCGCCTTGGGGATTGCCCTTGGCTTTCTCACCTGCCGCTACTTGGAACACGCGGGGTGGGTTGCACATTAAAAAGAAGCTCGATGCCGATCCTCGACACGTTGCGTTCCCTGCTGCCCGGAGGCGCGAGGCGCCCGCGCTACTCCCCCACCCCCGCACCGGAGCCGCGCCGCGCGGCGGGTAGTTGGCCACAGGTCCAGCCGCTCCTGCACTTCGAGAGCGCGGACGCGTGGGGCAAGATCATCCGGGTGCCGTGGACGTTCGGCCACTCTTTTGAAGGTTTGTTCGTGAGCGGAGCCACCGGCAGCGAAGACCAGCGGCACGGGCCGGGCGACCGCGCGGGCGATGCTCAGGGCCAGTTACGGCGGGCTGGTCCTGTGCGCCAAGGCCGACGAGCCGGACCTATGGGAACAGTATGCCCGCGAGGAAGCGGCGGCGCGAGTTCGTGCATAGCCAGTTCGTCGGTTTCCCGCGCTTCCTGCCCCCGTCCTACGCGGCCTACGTGATCGAAGCGGCGGCGGTGGCCGCCGTGGGCGCGGTCGTGATCGTGGCGCGGGTGTCCTACCCGTTTGGGTTGTACCTTGGCAGTGTGGCCGTGGTGATGCTGGTGCAGTTCGCCGCGAACATGGCGCGGCGGCGTGACCTGATCCTGGACCTGCGCGACTCCGAACTGGTGCAGCACGGCTTGCGGCACGTTGATCCCACCGACGACGAGGCGAGCGAGAGCGCCGTCGGCGTGCTCACCAGCCGCGAGGAATTGATGCGGGTGTCTCGGATGTAGGGGAAAGATTTTGCTGCCTTCTGAAATCAGCAGGTAAATACAAAACCGCGCGGCGTTTCGTGCGGACGGTGTAAGCTGTCCTTGCTGACGGTGAACCCGCCGACTGCCACCACTTGTTCCGACCAGGACCATGTTGGCAGGCTTGCGGCCATCCTCTCGATCCAGCCCGACGATGCGACACCACTCACGCAGTTCAGTCCCGAGCAGCGGCGAGCCTACGAGTGGGCGATGGCATGGCTGCACGATTTCAATTTGGGCCGGATGCCCAAGCCGGATTTTTCCGACGAGGTTCTTGGCCGGTTGAGCGACTACCACGAAACGCAGATGAACGAGCACTTCTCACGAAAGGAACCTGCCATCACACCCTTGCCGAAGCCCGACGACAAGCAACGTGAAGGAATGTCGCCTGACGATCCCTTGGCAGAATGGACGCAACGAATCCTTGCGGGAATGAAGCGCATGACCGAGGACCCGGAGTTTCGGGCGTCCATCGAGAAGCGCCTTTCCTGAAAATACACCCGGCTAGGATTTCGGCCGCTTTCCGGAGGCCGGAACCGAAGTGACAGCAATCGAGGGTCTGAGGCTGCTACAAAACTTCGTAGCCGCTGCAATCTGCTCGTCAGTGCCGGTCACAGTAATCTTGGTTTGCCCAGTTTTCGAGTCGCGTTCTAGACTGCGCACGTCCACATAAATCTTGCGGTCCCAGAGCTGCGTCTGAATGGGTCCAGTCTGGTCGTTGAGCGATGATCCAGGAGTGTGAAAAGACTTTTTCTGTCCCGCATCGCCCGTCTGGTCACCAAAGTGTCCTTTGCCGGAGGAAAAGCTGCTCATGATCCAGTTTGTTGTACCAGCTTGTCCTCAGCCAAGCCAGTGTTTTCCACCGGTGGGGTGACCGGCTGTTCGCCGCTGGTCGCTCTGGTAATTTCGTCGGATACCATCCTGCACGCGGTCCACAGATTGGTGAACAGGCGGTTGAGGTTTCCAAAAGCGTCTTCGGCGGTGTTCCCATAGGCCCAAAACGAGAGCATCAAATGCCGCCCCAAGCCCGGATCGTCGCTGGCCGAATCAAAAAGACTGTCCGACACCCAATGTCCAGTCGAAATCGCCGTCTGGAGCGCAGCGGTAAGTGTAAAGCCAATCACCGCTTCGCCAGCCGATAGTTCTTGGTCCGTGTGTCGAAGGCTTGCCATCAAAGCGCCACAGAGCCAGTCGCTATGCTCCTGCGATGAATTCAGAGCCAAATTTCGGTACAGGATGAAAAGGCGTCCGTGTGTGCTCAGGTCCAAGGGCGAGTTCGCATCATGATGTGGCGCAGGCGGCCTGAAAGCGCAGTCGTTGGTTTCCAGGCTAGATTCAGGCCCGTTGATCCATTCCAGAAACGAGTAAAACGTCTGGACCGCTGGTTGATCCGCAAAAGGCCGGAAATCTTCGAGGGAAGTGCGGATGAGTTCAGGCTTCGATTTGAAATCCACGTGGCCGGTCTGGTTTGGCTCGGCAGCGCCGTAGGGATGCAAACGGGGTTGCGCGTAGGCCCGTTTGGCGTCGTAATAGACGATCATTTCGACAGTTCTAAACCGCGCACGCTCGGAGGTCCAGAATGCGACGAGAAAGCCAAGATCATGTGTTCGGTAGCGACATGATAATCGCCGGGGGAGGAGGTCTCCTCCCTGGCCGAAGCCCCAAGCGTCTTCGGCGCACCCACCTCAGCAGGGACACCCCGCAACTCCCCGTGCGCGGCCACCGCGCCGCGTACAAGAAAAATCTCCACCCTCCTCCGTCGGGTCGTATTTCTCTTGACCCGTCGCTTTATGTGGTCGCACCAAAAGTAAGGATGGGATTTCGCGGCGCGAAATCCTGTTTGGGAAACAGGCTTCCTCTACGGTGGTACTCCCCCACCCCGCCAGCGCCGGACTCCCGGCCTAATGCTGACCGTATAGCAAAAGGCTCAACCCCGTTCCGCTCGTTCGATGTCTCACGAGCTGCCCTCTTTACGATCCGGGAGCAGCACGTTCGCTGCAATCGCATCGACAAGCCGACGTTTCGGCTTGCCCTTGCCAGAATGGCACATTAGCATTTTGACAACTTAGCAAGTAAGCAACCTAACGTGTCTATCATTGCATTTATCAACGGCAAAGGCGGCAGCGGAAAAACCACGCTTTCCGTGTTGGTCGCGGCGTCGCTCGCAGAAGCAGGTCACCAAGTCACGTTGGCTGACACGGACCCTCAGGAAACGGCCACCCGCTGGTTGGCCGAGCGCGAAATGGGACCAATCAAACTCGCAGCCAAAGCAGCCGAGGGATTCACTCTGATCGACACTCCGCCAATTTTGAACAGCGCAGCCGTTGCCACGGCGATCCAGCGCGCCCGGCTGATCCTCTTGGTTTCGTCCCCGAGTCCTGCTGACCTATTTCCCGCCGCGGACACTGCCGCCCTGATAAAGAAATCGGGTGCGGAGTCCAAACCACGTCTG
>CALMVM010000472.1:15595-17432 GCA_937873255.1 uncultured Verrucomicrobiota bacterium
CTTCAACAATGTTCAGGAGGGAACCAGGCTCAGCAACAAGCTCGACTTCATGGCTGAACGAGTCGGCCTACCGGCTCTGAAGTCCACCGTCAAGCGGCGACAAGCGTACCAGCACGCCGTCTGGCTGGGTTGGAACTCGTTGCCACTCGAAGCGCGTCACGAAATCCAAGCTCTCACCTTGGAAGCAGTTGGAATCATGGTGTAATAACTTAACAACTTAGCAAAGAATCTAGTTGCTATACTGCCCATATGCCAAAGAACGGAAAGCCCGATCCACTCCTAGCCAGCCTAGCGAATCTCAAGCCAAGGGCCGAAACGCCCGAGCGGGAACCATCTTCACCCGCACCGACAAGTACAAAGAAGGTTGTTCCATCAAACGGGGAGCAGCAACCAGCCGCCGACCGGTTGGCCCCGACTTTTTCGGTTTCAGTTTACGAAAGCGATTTTGACCGGATGGAGCAGGTGCGCCGCTGGCTTACCGCCCGTGGTGTTCGTTCTGCCAACAAGTCCGAACTCTTGCGTTTGGGCATCCGGTTTGCGTCGCAATCGGAAGGGAACGCGGCGAAACTGGCCGAAATCTTTCTGGAAATGAAAGCCCAGGACGGGAGGAAGAAACCAAATTGACCCATTTTGCTAAATTGCTAAACTGACATGCTGTGTATTTGGCAACTTGCTAACAAATGTAAACGTGAGTGACTTAGAAAAGAACTCCGTTGTTCCGAAGCAGACCGAGCTTTTCGATAGTTGGTTTGCTGGCAAGGACGAAGCCGACAGTTCCCGGACTTTGGCGTTTTGGGATGTAATCCCTTGGCGGTTGCTCTCGCACAGGCGCAAAGGGAAGGTTCCCGAGATCATTTCCTTCGAGGGAGTGAGGATTGACGACCAACGGGAAGCCACGGTGACACTGACGCCGGCGTTTCTCCGGGACGTGGCAACCAAGGAAGCGCGAGTGTTGTTTCCGAGCGTGCGCGAGGAGTTAGTAGAGCGGGCGCTACGGAAGATGGCTGTCCACAAGTTGGCGGCAACGCAGCTCCAGGCAAACGCCCAAGACGACAGCATGGCGGTGGCCATCTCCTTTTCCCTGTACCAACTCCGACAGGAGTTGATCCGCACCGGCCACGGCCACAAACTGGCCGACATCCGCGAGGCTTTGCAGGTCATGCGGCTGTGCGACGTGTCGGTGGAGTGCCAGGGCGATCCTTTTGTCCACGGTAAAGCCGGTCCCATTCTGCCGACTTTGGAGTATATCGCCGATCCAAATGACGCCGACGGCAAACGCACGCTCTACCGGGTGACGTTCCACCCGCTCGCCTCGGCGGCGATTCTGGGAGAGTTCTATCACCCAGTCCACTACGCGCGCGTCATGACGCTCACGCTTCCGCTGGCCCGTTGGCTGACCAACTTGCTCAATGTGAGGTTCCGCTACGCCACGCGCGGAATTGGCGAGCAGAAGCGCAGTTTTCGCCTCACGCTAAAACGGGTGCTCTCCGACAGCGGGATGCACCGGGAACCCCGTTTGTTCGACAACATCGAACGGATTCGAGAAGCAATCAAAGAACTACGTGAAGCTGGCTTTTTGGACCTTGGCGTGGGTCTGGAACAAATCGAAACGCTCAAATACGAAAAGACGGCGGGACGACCAAAAATCAGTGGTGCCGAGTGGGAATTGTATCCCAGCGACCGTTTTGCAAGGGAGATCATCGAAGGCAATCGGGCAAAGAAGGCGCGTAGCGACAAAGCAAGAGGGGAAGGAAGCACTAAAGGGGGTGTCAATGAAACCACCCTGTTGCCTTTGGAGGGAGGGGAGGGAAGCACTAAAGGGGCGCGACCCCAGGGG
>CALMVM010000473.1 GCA_937873255.1 uncultured Verrucomicrobiota bacterium
CTCCAGGTCGCCCTCGTCCTCCAGCGAACGGCGCAAGCCCTCACGGGTGTTCTTCTCGTCGTCAACGATGAGGACGGTCTTGCTTTTCACGCCGCGCGCAAGGACATCGACCCACCTACTTGCGCTCGGCCGTCACGGCGTGGCCGTTCTTGGCGTGGCCGTTGGTGTGGCCGTTGCCGTTTACCCCGTGCCCGTTGGCGTGACCGTTCTTGTGCCCGTTGACCGCCGGACGGCCGTTCTTGCCGTTGGCGCGGGGACGCTGGGCGTTCGGACGGCCGCCGAACTGCACCTTCGCCGTGTTGATGGCCAGCTCCATGATCGGACCCGAGAGACTCGTGCATTCCGTCAGCGTCTCGTCGAGCGCGCGCACGAAACGATCCACTTCCACCCGGCCGATGGTCAGCGGCGGCAGGATCTTGATGACATCCATGTGGTGCCCGGCGACCTGCGTGAGGATGCGGTGCTTGCTGAGCATCGGCACGACGACGAGTTGCGGGAAAAGCGACTCGTCGATCTTGTGCATGAGCCGCCACGCGAGCTTGCCCTTGAACTGCGGCGGCTCGTGGAACTCGATGGCGATCATGAGCCCCTTGCCGCGCACTTCCTTGATGAACGGGTGCTTGGCCTGGAGCCGGCGCAGGCAAGTCATGAGGAGTTCGCCCATCGCGGCGGAGTTTTCGACGAGCTTCTCGTCCTCCAGGACCGTGAGCGTCGCCAGCGCGCAGGTCATGGCGAGGTTGTTGCGCCCGAACGTGCTCGAATGCACCACGCAACGGTCCAGCCGGCTGAAAGTCCGCTGGTAGATCGAGCGGCGCGTCACAATCGCCCCGCACGGCACGTAGCCGCCGCTGAGCGTCTTGGCCATCGTGACAATGTCCGGCTCCAGGTCCCAGTGCTGGAAGGCGAACCATTTACCCGTGCGCCCGAGCCCGGTCTGGACCTCGTCGCAGATAAGCAGCGTGCCGTACTTGCGGCAGAGCGCCTGCGCGCGCTGGAAATAATCGTCGAGCGGGTAGTTGACCCCCTTGCCCTGCACCGGTTCCACGATGAGCGCTGCCACGTCACCCATCGCCAACGTGGCCTGGAGGGCGTTCAGATCGCCCAGCCGGACGAACTCCGTGTCGGCCAAAAACGGCCCGAACCCTTCCTGGAACGACTCGCTGCCCGTCACGGAAAGCGACCCGTAGCTCAGCCCGTGGTAACTGCCGTGCAACGAAACGATGCGCGGCCGGCCCGTCGCGGCGCGGGCGAATTTCAAGGCACCTTCGACGGCCTCCGTACCCGAGTTGCAGAAGAACACGGCGTCGAGGTGCGCGGGCGTTTTTTTGAGGAGTGCTTCACCGAGCAGACCGCTCATCAGCGAACAATCCATCTGCACCATGTTGGGCAGGTCGAGGTCGAGCGCGTCGCGGAGGGCCTGCGTGACGACCGGGTGGTTGCGGCCGACGTTGAAGACGCTGTAGCCGCTCAGGAAATCGAGGTAATCGTTGCCTTCGGCATCGTAGAGGTAAGCGCCTTTCGCGCGGACGTAAACGCGGTCGAACCCAATCGTGCGCTGGACCTGGACGAGCGTCGGGTTGAGGTGCTGGCTGTGCAGTTCGTAGTTCTCACCCATGCGGGCCGCTACGAGGGATTTGAGGTCAAAGGACATCGGGATCAGGCAATTCTAACAGATTCTTTACAATAGGGAAGCGGCCAGGGGCGGGCCGGACGCTCTTTCGGGGGATTCCAAGTTCCCGCCGCACGGGCAGCGCCACTCTCAATCGACGTTGTCGGGCTGGTCTTCCTTTGGCTTGCTACCGTCGTCGTCGTCGTCGTCGTCGTTGTGATGACGCTTCTTGCGGGGCTCGGGTTTCTTGTCCTTGTAAACCTCGCGCAACACCTTACCGATCAGCGGCGCGGCGAGCGTGCCGCCGTGCGCGCTGCTGTCGCCCGCGTCGCCTTCCACCAGCGCGGCGAAGGCGTATTGCGGCTTGTCCACCGGCGCGAACCCGGAGAACCACGCCGCCGTGCGCGACTTGCTGCGGTCCTTGTTGCCCGCGCCCCACTGCGCGGTGCCGGTCTTGCCGGCGACCTCGACGTTGTTCACGCGCGCCTGCGCCGCCGTGCCGTGGTCGACGACCATCTGCATGCCCTTTTTGAGCGTGGCGACCACGTCGGGGCTCAGGCCCACGTCGCGGCGGATGCGCACGTTGTAGGCCGCGACGATCTGGTCGTCGAGCGTTTGCACCTGCTGGACGAGCCGGGTCTGGAAGAGGTTGCCGCCGTTGGCGACGACCCCCATCGCCTGCGCCATCTGGATAGGAGTGACCTCGAGGTCGCCCTGGCCGATGGAAAGGTTCGCCACGTCGCCGTCGAGCAGGCGGCGGTTGTGGTGCTTTTTCATGTAGTCGTCATTGGGCACGATGCCGTTCATCTCGTCACGCAACGGCAGCCCCGTGCGCTGGCCGAAGCCGAAGCGTTGCGCGTAGTCGATGATCTTCGACGGCCCGGTCTTGATGCCGACCTGGTAAAACCACGTGTCGCAGCTTTGCGCGAGCGCCTGCACGAAGTTCAGTTCGCCCGCGTCGGTCTTCTTCCAGTTGTGGAAGACAATGTTGCCGATGGTCATCATCGCGGGGCCGGAAAACAGGTCCTCCTTGTCGATGGTCTGCGTCTGGAGGGCCGCCGCGCCGACGATGATCTTGAAGGTCGAGCCCGCCGGGTAGCTGGCGCGGAACGCGCGCGGGATGAGCGGGATGTTGGGGTCCTCGTTGATTTTTTTGAAGTCGGCCTCGGAGATGGAGGGTACGAATTTATTCGGATCGAACGTCGGCCACGAGGCGAGCGCGAGCACATCGCCGTTGTTGGGGTCGAGCATCACGATGGCCCCGCGCTTGCCCAGCTTGGCGAGGGTTTGCTCGCAGAGTTGCTGGAGGTGGAGGTCGAGCGTGGTGAC
>CALMVM010000474.1:0-4024 GCA_937873255.1 uncultured Verrucomicrobiota bacterium
GCCGGGTGGGAGGGACGGTCACCGAAGCCCAGCCGACGCCGCAACCGGCGAAAGCCGGCGGCAGTGGCGGCACCGACCCCGCCGCCACCGGCCCGGGCGGAGGAAACAAACACGGCTGGGACTGGCTACCGCATTGGGTGGGCACGGCGCTGCTTGTCATGACCGTCGTCGCCGCCGCCGTGACGGTGGGTGCGTTCCTGATGGCGTTCGGCCCCGCCTTGGCGACCGCCATGGCAGGTGGAGCGAGCTTCGGCACGGCCGTGACCACCGCCGGAACGGTGGCCGCCGGCGAGGTCATGATGGGCACGGGTGTGGCCGGAGGAGCCGGGATCCTGAAGGTCATCGAGGAAGAGGAAGAAGAGGGCGAGGCCCCGGTCATGGGAGCGTACGTCATCAAATACGACAGCGGCCGGACCTACGTCGGCAAGGGAGGAGCGGACCGGGCCTCCGCCTCCGCGCTCCGGTATGAAACCGACGATGAGCAGGTGAAATCCATCGACCTGTATCCCGAGGACACCGTGGATGATGCCTTCCGAACGGAATACCAACTGATGGAGGAGTTGGGCGGGGCTTTGAGCAAAAACCCCGCCGCCCGGACTTACAACCAGATCACTTCGCCCGGGGGCAAAAAATAACGCCGCGAACCGCTGTCCCATCCTCCCCGCGATAACCCGTCAAACCGTCCGACCCGAAAGCGTCCCTGCCATGAACCCCGTCGTCTCTCCCCTCACCTCAGGCAGCCACGGCGCGGACGTGTCCAACTTGCAGGACGCGCTCCTGTGGCTCATCGACGCGGGCGTCATCCAGTTCTCGCCTACCGAGGCGACGGTGTTCAAGTCCTTGTTAACGCGGGAGCGCACGGGCCAGACTTTCGGCGGCACCACCGTCAAGGCCGTGGCTGCCTTCCAGCAGCAGCACCAGGTGCCCTCGGCCGGCGCGGTCGATCAGGCGACAGCGGACGCGCTCAACCGCTTCCTGCGCCAGACGGGCGCGCTCGACGCCGCCGGCGGGGACGCCAGGACACGGACGGTTTCCGGGCAGATCACCAGTAGCTCCGCCGTCGCGCTCGGTGGGTTGCGCGTGCGGATCGTGGACAAGAACGTCGGGGCCGACGTGCTGCTCGCCGAGACCGTCACGGCCGCCGACGGCGGTTACGAGGTCAGCTTCGTCTACGTCGGCCCCAAGGTGAAATCCGACCTGCAGGCACGGGTTTTTTCCGGGGATACGTTTTTGGCGAGTTCGGACGTGCGCTACAACGCCTCGAACACCGAGACGCTCGATGTCGTCCTGCCGGCGGAGGCGACCGCCGGCCTGGCGTCCGAGCACGAGACCCTGACCGGCGCGCTGTCCGCCTACGTGACGACGGGCCGGTTGGGCGACGTGCCGGAAACCGACGAGCAGCCGGGCATCACTTACCTGGCCAACAAGACGGGCTGGGACGCCCGCGCCGTCGCGCTCGCCGCGCTGGCTGATCGGTTCAGCACCGCGCCGGCGGCCGGTACGAACACTGCCGGGATCGCGCCGGCCTTTTTCTACGCCTTGTTCCGCGCCGGTCTGCCGACCGACGAGGAAACGCTTTACCACACCGACGCGGAGACGTTGAAAGCGGTGTGGACGCAGGCGGCGGCACAGGGAGTGATCCCCCCGGCCGACGCCGCGCAGATCCCGGCCCTGGTGGCACAGTTCCAGACCTTGAGCGCGCAAAAGTTGCTCGCGGGTCCGGCTACGCTGGGCAGTTCGTCGCTCAAGCAAATCCTGGCGGCTTCCAGCCTCGACGACGCGCAGCAGGCCACGTTTGCCCGGCTCTACGCGGCCAACCGCGAGGATTTGCCCGCTTTCTGGAACGCGGTCGGCAGCGCCTTCGGCCAGGACACGGCGACGCGCCTCCAGGCCGACGGCAAGCTGAGCCTGCTCACGATCAACAACGCCCCCCTGATGGGCAAGCTGCACGCCGCCCCGGGCACCGCCGGCTTCTCCGACCCGCTCGCGCTCGCCAGGGCGGGCTACCACCGCGCCGGGGCGTGGACGCCGCTGCTGACGCCGGAGGTTCCCGTCCCCCCGGAGATTCCCGGCGACACCCCGGAGGCGCGGCGGGCGAATTACGCCGGCTACTTGGCCGCGCAGGTACGGTTGAGCTACCCGACGGCGGCGGTGGCGCAGATGGTGAAAAGCGGCGAACTGCCGCTGCCCGGCGCAAACCCGGGCGTCGCCGGCCAGGTGCAGGCGTTCCTGGACGGGGCGCAGGGAAACTTCGAGATCGGGGTCCAGCCGGTGCGGCAATACCTCGCCCAAAACCGCTCGCAGGTGCCGGCCGAGGTCGTGCGGCAGGTGGAACGCCTGCAGCGCGTCTACCAACTGACGCCCGACGACCAGGCCATGATCGGCCTGATGAAGCGCGGGATCGACGCCGCCGCCCAGATCGTGCGCTACGACAAGGCGGCGTTCGTCCAGGGTTTCGCCTCCGACGTGGGCGGGGCGGACCGTGCCGCGCTGATTTACGCCAGATCGGCGCGGGTGCACCGCACGGTGCGCAACGTCGCGCTGGGCTACCTGACGGCGCGCAACGCCCCGGCGGTCGGCGCGCGGAGCGGACAGGGTGTCCTCGACCCCGCGCCGGGTGGGGCGGCGGACATTCCCGCCGCCGCGACGATGGAGAGCCTGTTCGGCGCGATGGATTTTTGCTCGTGCGAACACTGCCGCTCGATTCTCTCGCCGGCGGCCTATCTCGTGGACCTGCTGCTGTTCCTCGACCCGCCCGGCGCGGCGGGGGCGGAAAACCCGCAGGCGGTCCTGCTCGCACGCCGGCCGGACCTCCAGCACCTCCCGCTGACCTGCGAGAATACGAACACGGCCCTGCCCTACATCGACGTGGTCAACGAGACGCTGGAATATTTCGTCGCCAACGCCACCCAGAACCTCTCGCTGTCGGGCTACCTCGGACATGACACCGGCGACGCCTCCTCCGAAGATCTGCTGGCAAGTCCGCAGTTCGTGATCGACTCGGCGTACGCAGCCCTGCGCGACGCCTGTTTCCCCCCACCCGCGCCGTTTCATCAGCCCCTGGAAAGCCTGCGCCGCTACTTCGGCCGGTTCGGAGTTCCGCTGCCACTGGCGATGGAACGGCTGCGCCAGACCGATGCGCTCGCACGCGACGGACACCCCTACGGCTGGCGCGACATCCGGCTGGAGGAAATCGGACTCGCGCGCGCCGAGAACGATCTCCTGACCGATTCGGCCGCCGTCCCGCTCTGGCGGATGTACGGTTTCCCGGACGGGACGCCGGACGCCGATGCGGTCGCCGGGCTGTCCAACGCGCGGGAGTTCGCCCGGCGCGTGGGGGTGAGCGGGGAGGAGTTGGTCGCACTGCTCAGGACGCGATTCATCAACCCGGACGGCGGCCTGATCCCGAAGGTGGAGCGGCTCGGCGTTCCCTTCGCGGTCCTCGCCGAACTCAAGACGAAGAACGACCCGGCCACCGACGCGGCGTTCGACGCGGCGCTGAGCGCGATGGCCATCCCGCCCGACCCGGCCGAGTACGGGGGCGACATCAAGGCGTGGGTGAAGGACGACGCTAATTTCACCCGACTCATGGGGCTGATCGTCCTGGCGGTGCCGGCGGCGGCTTGGGCAGCGGCGTCGGCGTACGCGGCCGGCGACTGCGTGCGGCCCCCGGCGACGACGACCGGCGAGGATTTCTATTATGTTTGCGGCACGCCGGGGACCTCGGCGGCCACGGAACCGTCGTGGCCGGCCGCCCCCGGCGCGACCTTCGACGACGGCACGGTGGTCTGGACCTGCCGGGCGCTCTCGGACTGCGCCAGCTTCGGCGACCTGGCCTTCCGCACGGCCGATCCGGCCGGATCGACCCGGCCCATTGGCGCGGCCGTGTTCGTGCGCCTGCTGCGTTTGATTCGCGTGTGGAGAAAGCTGGGCTGGTCCCTCGAAGAAACTGATGCCGCCGTCTGCGCGCTTTTCCGCGCGGACCTGACCCCGCCCGAGGTCGCGGACCTGGATACCGTCGGCA
>CALMVM010000474.1:4034-4680 GCA_937873255.1 uncultured Verrucomicrobiota bacterium
GGAGACGCTGGACCTCAGGCCGGACCGCGACCTGCTGCCCCTGCTGGCGTGCTGGTCGGACCTCGGCGCTGACGGAAACGCCGCGCTGTACCGCCGGATGTTCCTGAACCCGGCCGCGTTAAAACAGGACCCGATCTTCGCCGACAACGGGTATGGGGAATTTCTGGAGAGCGTCGAGGTTCCGTACACGCATCCGCAGCCCGCTCTGGAAACATCCATCGTGGCCGCCGCGCAGGGAAAAACCCGTTACGACGATTCGACCAAGACCCTGTCTTGGATCGGAGTACTCGACGCCGGTGCGCGGGATGCCCTGAAGGCGGTGGCGGGGGTAGGCCCGGCTTTCCGCCAGGCGGTGGACAAACTCTACCGCGCGCAACGGCTGGCGACCCACGCCGAGGCGGTGCGGTCGGCGTGCAACCTGACCGGGGACGAATACGACGGGATCGCGGCCGCGCTCGGCTACGATGACGACACGGCGCTGACGCTCCTGGCCCTCAGCGCCATTTTCCGTCGCGGCTGGCTGGCGCGCGTGCTCAAGATCAGCGTGTGCGAGTTGCTCGCGCTGGTTGAACTGACCGGCCTCGACCCGTTCGCCACGCCCGATCCGGCGAATCCCGCGATCCTGCGCCTGATCGGTCTGGTCGCG
>CALMVM010000475.1:0-479 GCA_937873255.1 uncultured Verrucomicrobiota bacterium
TGGACGAAATCGCCGTGGCGTCGGTCATCGCCGATTGGACCGGCATCCCCGTGGGCCGCATGGTCAAGGACGAAATCCAGTCCGTGCTCAACTTGGCCGACACGCTGGAAAAGCGCATCATCGGCCAGCGGCACGCGCTGGAAACCATCGCCAAGCGCATCCAGACCAGCCGCGCCAAGCTCGACAATCCGAACAAGCCCATCGGCGTGTTCATGCTCGCGGGCACCAGCGGCGTCGGCAAGACGGAAACCGCGTTGACCCTCGCCGAGGCCCTCTACGGCGGCGAGCAGAACGTCATCACGATCAACATGAGCGAGTTCCAGGAAGCGCACACCGTTTCCACGCTCAAGGGAGCGCCTCCCGGCTACGTCGGCTACGGCGAGGGCGGCGTGCTCACCGAAGCCGTGCGGCGGCGTCCGTATTCGGTCGTCCTGCTCGACGAGGTGGAGAAAGCGCATCCCGACGTGCACGAGATGTTC
>CALMVM010000475.1:489-828 GCA_937873255.1 uncultured Verrucomicrobiota bacterium
GCTGCGCGCGCCGTTGTTGAAGGTGTTCCCGCCCGCGCTGCTGGGCCGTCTGGTCGTCGTGCCGTACTATCCGCTGAGCGATGTGATGCTGCGCTCGATCATCAAGCTGCAACTCAACCGGGTGGTCAAGCGCGTGAAGGAAAACCAGGAAATCGCGCTGACGTACAGCGACGAAGTGGTCAACCTGATCGCCAGCCGCTGCACGGAACTCGAAAGCGGCGGTCGCATGGTGGACGCCATCGTCACCCAGACGCTCCTGCCCGAGATCAGCCGCGAACTGCTCAACCGCATGGTCGAGGGGCAGCAGGTCAAGACCATCGCGGTGCACGCCAAGGACAA
>CALMVM010000475.1:838-2003 GCA_937873255.1 uncultured Verrucomicrobiota bacterium
GTCTACACGTTCGCGTAAGGAAACGCCCGCTGGACTGAAGGATTGCCCGTTTATGTGCGCCCCGCAGACTGACCCCCAGGCACCACTGCTCAACGGCAGCACGGTGCCCGGCCCGGCTGGCGCGGGGGGGCCCGGCTCACCGGACAACGCCTTCATGTGCATGGAAACGCCTGGCACCACGGGAGTGAACGACGCCTCCACCAAGAACTATTCCGGTGAATACACGCCCGTCACCGCCACCTGCATGGCGATGAGCGCGGTGCCGTTTCCCCGACCTTGGGCCCTGAAGGCCATCCGAATTCACGAAGGATATAAGCGATTCATGTATCTGGACAGTAAGAGCTACATCACCATTGGCATCGGGTGGAATCTGATGTCCACCGGAGACTCGGTGGAGCCTCCCGCCGAAGCGGTAAATTTGCCTTGGCTGGAGCGCAAGACCGGCAAGCCGCCAGCCGATCCCGCCCGAAGCGTCCAGAATGCTTGGACCAAGCTTCGCGGGATCTCTCCCTTCGGCAAGCCGCAAACCCGGATAGCCGACTCGTTCGAGGACGAGACCGACATTTACATCGACGATTCGGGGTCTAAAAACCCGATTCTGGCGCGTTTCGACAAACACATCGCTTTGTTCACGGCGGAGTTGCGCAGCATGTTCAAAAATTTCGACTCGTTTCCGGTGCCGGCGCGTGAAGCGCTGCTCGACATGTCGATGATGGGCACCGGGCTGGATGCGCAGGCAGAAATCAAACCCGACCCCGCGCACGGCATCAAGGGGCAGAAGGGGCGCAAGGCGAGCGGCCTGCGCGCTTATATTTTGTTGCGCGGGGCGGCGGAGAAGCACGACTGGAAGGAGGCTGCCCAACAGTGCAACCGTGATGTCGACGAACGCCGCAACGCCTGGACGCGTAAGCTGTTTTTAGAGGCTATCGGCTGGGAATGCGCCGAGGCGGGGTGAAACTCGAACGCGCCTTACTTATCGTCATGATTCTCCAAGCATCCTCTCCCTATCTTTGGCCATCGGCACCACTCTCCTTCGGGCGGTAATCCGCCGTTGCCAAGCCTTTACCGTTATGCCCGTCTCCCAAGCTAACAATCCGCTGGCGATCAACACGCCGCTCGGTGAGGACGTTGTCGTCATCTCCAACGCGACGATCACCGAGCAACT
>CALMVM010000476.1:0-7313 GCA_937873255.1 uncultured Verrucomicrobiota bacterium
CTCGCGCATCCAGCCGGGGACCCGGCGCAATTCGACGAGAGTGAGGGACGCAAACCCACCTTCGTCAATACCGCAACAGCGGGCGGGGGCGGCAGGCGTGGGACGGAGATCGCCGCGCCTTGGACACCTGAGAATGCGGGAGGGGTGCGAATGCGCGCCAACATCCCACGACCGCGACCGCCGTGCAAGCGGACGCGCCGGAGACGATCACGAACGGCGCGCGAATTTTAGTTGCGCAATTGAAGCCTCGTCATTACAGAAGCAACAGCCGCGGTGAACCACCGCGCCCCCGTTTACCGCCACCCTAGCCAACATCCGTTTTATGTCAGACAAATCCGTCGAGGAAAAAGTGAAGGAAATCATCGTCGAGCAACTCGGCGTCACCCCCGAGCAGGTCACCCCGCAGGCCTCGTTCATCGAAGACTTGGGCGCGGACTCGCTCGACACGGTTGAGCTGGTCATGGCCTTTGAAGAAGTCTTCGGCGTGGAAGTGCCCGACGAGGACGCCGAGAAACTCCTGACCGTCGGTGACGTGATCAAGTACATCGAGAACAAGTCACCCGGCAAATAACTGCCGCCGGTGCCCGGCGCGGTCGTTTGACCCCGCCGGGTCGGGAGCGGTGGGTGGAGTGCAAAGGCCGCCCGCCGCCGAGAAGTTTCGGTGGCGAAAGCGCCCGTCCTCTCCTACGTTCGGCGTCCATGTTTACCGCCGACGATTTCCAATACGCGCTGGAAAACACCCGCGTGCTGCTCGGGCCGCAGCGGCAGATTGAAACGTTCGGCAACACGCATTTCCGGTTTCATCTTCTGACCGAATCGATGGACCGGGTCAACGAGGTCCGCGTGCGCGAAGGCACGGTGTACGCCCAACGCCCGCAACTGCTCACGCCCGCCCACCACGCGCAGCTTCTCTTGGATAATTTCGGCGAGAAGGCGCGCGAGTTTGCCGAATGGTTGCGGCAACCCGGCTCGCCCCTGGCGGCAGTGCTCAAGTACGGCTTCCAGTTCCGGCGTTCCGAGATCAGCCAGCACGTCGTTCACGAGTCGGTCGAGAACGTCAGCGAAAGACTCTGCGCGCAGGTCGCCGCGGCACACGCGGACGAGCCGTTGAGCGCGGTAATCCAGGGCGTGGACGACGCGTGGGAGGTGTGTTTGCTGAAATTCACGATGGATCTGGTGCAGGGTTCGGCGGCGTCGAACACCAACGATCTGCGCCGGCGCGGGTTGCTTTGACAAACGAACGCCCCCCGCTTTCCCCGACCGTCCCACGCTTGCGCCATGATCAAGCTGCTGAAGGCTCTCGTCATCCTGGGCCTGGTGAGCATGCTCGTCGGCGGCGGGGCGGGGGCATACTACTTTTTGGTCAAGCAGCCTCGCGCGCAGGACGATGAGGAAAACCATCGCAGAGGCCCGGCCGGCCAGTCCACGCCTGACCCGACGACGGCGGATTTTGAAAAAGTCCGCGACCTGCGCCGCAACCAGCAATACGCCGAGGCGCACAACGCGACGGAGGCGTTCCTGACGCGGTATCCGGAAAGCTCTCACCGCGAGGAAGCGGAAACGATGCTCGGCGAACTCAACGTCATCGACCTGCTTTCCAACAGTCCCGGCCCCGACAAGCTAGAATACATCGTGCAGCGCGGCGACGTGCTCGACCGCGTCGCGCACAAAACCAAGTGCAACCAGGAACTGCTCTTTCAGGCCAACGGCCTGGAGCGCACCATGCTGCGCATCGGCCAGCGGCTGCGCGTTCCACAGGTGGACATATCGGTCGAGGTCCATCTGAAGCAGCGCAAGGTCATCGTGCTCAACCACGGACGTTTCTTCAAGTCGTACGCGATCCAGAACGGCAAGGCGCCGCCCAAGAAATTCCCCGATATCCACACCAAGGTGCAGGAAAAGCAGGCCAAGAAGGACGGACGCCAGGTCGCCTTCGGCACGAAGGATTATCCGGGCAGCGTGCGTTCGCTCACGCTTGCGGGCCAGCCGGCGTACACGATCTTCGGCGCGGACGAATCACCCGACAAACCGGCCGCTACCACGGGGATCGGACTGAACGTTTCCGACGCGGAGGAGTTGCACATGCTTGTTAGCGTCGGTACGCCGGTAACGATCAACGCCGACTGACTCGCGGCCCGCTCCCCGTCCAACGCCGCGCGTTTGCTTTTTGCCGCGCCCCGCTTTCTGTTTGCTCCCTGTCATCCATGAACGTCACACCCCTGGACTTCGAGAAGCCGATCCTCGAACTCGAAAAAAAGCTCGACGACTTCAAGCGCCATCTCCACGGCCAGGAAATCGATCTCGACCCGGAAGTCCGGCGCATCGCGGCGCACTTGGCCAAGACCAAACAACAGGTTTACGCCAATCTGAGTTCATGGGATCGTGTGAAAATCGCGCGTCACCCACAACGGCCCTACGCCCTGGATTATTTGCGTTTGTGCTTCGGCGATTTTGTCGAACTGCACGGGGATCGCTGCTTCGGCGACGACAAGGCGATGCCGGGCGGATTGGCGACGCTCGACGGCATCCGTTGCGCGGTCGTCGCCCATCAAAAAGGGCGCGACGTGAAGGAGAACATCAAGCGCAACTTCGGCAGCGCGCATCCCGAGGGTTATCGGAAGTCGCTGCGGATCATGCGACTCGCGGAGAAGTTCGGCTTGCCCGTGGTGGCGCTGATCGACACCCCGGGCGCGTATCCCGGAGTTGGCGCGGAAGAGCGCCACATCGCGGAGGCCATCGCCGTCAATCTGCGCGAAATGATGATTTTGCGCACCCCGATTGTCGCCGTGGTGATTGGCGAGGGCGGGTCCGGCGGGGCGCTCGGCATCGGGGTCGCCGACCGCGTCTTGATGCTGGAAAACTCGTATTATTCCGTCATCAGCCCCGAGGGTGCCGCCGCCATTCTCTGGAAAAACGGCGCGCACCGCGCCGCCGCCGCCGAGGCGCTCAAGCTGAACGCGACGGAGCTGGCGAAGTACGGCCTCGTTGACGGGGTCATCCCCGAGCCGGCCGGAGGCGCTCAGCACGATCACGACGCCACGGCCAAGGCGTTCCGCACGACGGTCGCAGGCGAGTTGCGCAAGCTGATTGGCTTACCAACGGACGAACTGCTTTCCGCGCGCTACCGGAAGTTCCGGGCGTTTGGGCGGTTTGAAGAGGAAGCTCGCTGATGGTGCGCCGCGCGAGGGATTCTTCCGTTCCTTGCTGCTACTTCATCTCCCAATTGCCTTTGTCGTCGGCGGTGCCGTCGATGCCGTCCTTGCCCTTGCTGTAAAGATCGAACCCGTTGGGGTTGTGTTTGCCAGGGCAGACGTACACGTAGTCGTGGTTCCAAGGATCTTTCGGCAGACGGTCCATCATGTGATACCACTTGCTCGGCTTCGGTTCAGCCGTCGGCGCCGTGACGAGCGCCTGCAAGCCTTGTTCCGTGGTGGGGAACTGGTCGTCAGCCATCATACGGTAGGTTTGCAGGGACGATGTCAGCGCCGTGATGTCAGCACTGATCCGGGCGTCCTGTCCGATCATTATTTTGTCTCCGAAAATGAAAAACGCCGCGCCGAGCAGCAGCGAGATGATCGCCACTACCAGCATGATTTCCAAAAGCGTGAAAGCGCGCTGAAAAAGAGATTTACGGGGCGTCATAGGAAGCGGGGGTAGGGGTCACGAGATAATCCAGCTTTTCCCAGTTGTACTTGAGTTGGATTTGTACCGAGCGGATTGCCACGGAGTCAGAATCCTTGGACAGTGCGATGGTCAGATTGTTCAAACCGGCGGCCAGCGCGCTGCCCGGAATCACTTTCTGAGCCCGCACCCAGCCGGTGTAATGAAAACTCATGCCGCCTGCCCCCTCGCGCGTCCGTCCCTGGTAACCGGGGTCCGCCAAGTCGGGCATACCGACTTCCGACGCAACGGCCTGGCTCGCGTTCGCCGCCACGGTCGGTGCCGCGCCGAGGGTCGCACCCAGCACCTCATACGTGATCACCGCCACCAGCGGCTGCCGTTCGAGTTGAAATTGAAAGACCGCCGGGGCCTCGTTCGGCTGGAGCACGGCGGGTTTGGCATCCTGCAGCCGCGCCGTCACGACACCGTACAGATAGCTGTCGGCCGGGTGGGTGCGGGTGGTTGGTTGGATGCCGAAAGGTTCACGCGCGACCTCCTTCGAGGCAAAATCCGCCGGCTGCTGCACCTCCACCTTTTCCAGCCAACTCAGGAACACCGCCCGCAACTGCGAACCATCGCCAGGCGCGGCCAGTTCGAGGTAATCCGCACCTGCCATCGGCACGGTGAAAGTCTCCGAAGACGACAACCCGAGTCCCTGGCCCAGCCCCTCCGAACGCATCAACTCGGAGCCGAGTTCGTTCCAGACCGAAACCCACGGCCGGCCGCCTTCCGCTCGATCCTCGTAGAAAATCCGGACCTGCAAATCACCCACCCCCGCCGCCGGCCGGTGCACGCGGATGCGGTAGACCGATTCGCCGCTGGCCGTGACGGTCCGGTCGGCCGCCGTCGGTGTCGTCGCCGGGGCACCGTCCGTCGCAGCGCCAGTGATCTGCACCGAAACGCTCTCCACCGTGTCGGTCGCCTTCTTGGCCGGGATGTACTCGAACGCCTCGATCCAGTTCGGCGCGGTCTGAGGACCCGCTTCCGGCGCGGCGGGCCGCAGGTCGATCCAAGCGGTCAGCGGGGTGGTCTGCGCGCGGAGTTCCTGCGCGGGGGCGGGCTGTTGGGCGCAAAAACCTCCGAGAATGACGGTGGCGAAGATCGCCAGCGTCGGCACCGTCGGGCGGAAGTGAATTGGAGAAAGCATGCGCACGGGAAATTTTGCGTCGATCATAACGGTCTACCGCTCGTCCCACAAGCGGCAACGCTGCCGAAGCTTCCGGCTCAGAAACTCGAACGGACCTGGATGCTGTTCGTGACGCTGAAAACGGCGCTGATAATGCTGAACACCACCGCCCCGACGAGGACGGCGATGATCACCACGATGATCGGCGGGATGATGGCCGTGGCGATCTTGATGCGTCCGTCGAGTTCGCGCTCGTAAACGTCGGCGACCATCTGCATCGTTTCCGCGAACCGGCCCGATTGTTCGCCGACGGCCATCATGTCGAGGTAAAGCTCGGGGAAGACCTGTTCTCTGCCCAGCGCCCCCGAGAGGCTGGCTCCGTCCACCAGCGCCGCGCGCGCCCGGCTCATGCAAGCCCGCAGGTACGTGTTGCCCGACATGTCTTCGAGCAACTCCATCGTGCGCAGCAGCGTGACGCCGTTTTGGAGCAACGTGCCCATCGTGCGGGCGAACTGTGCGTAAAAACTGTAGCGCACGACCGAGCCGAGCGCCGGCACCCCGAGGCGCATCCGGTCCCACGCCAGACGCCCGGCGGGCGAACTGGTCAACATCCGAAACAACGCGAACGCCGCGAACCCGGCCGCGACGCCCAGCCACCAATACCGCACAAACACCTCGTTGACGCCGATCAGGACACGCGTGGCCAGCGGCAGGGTGGTGCCGCCGGTGTTTTGGAAGAACGCATTGAGCTGCGGCACCATCACCGTGATGAACAGCGTGATCAGCCCGATGCCGGCCACCACGAGGAAGGCGGGATAAATGAGCGCCTGCTGCACGCGGTCGCGCAGTTGCTTCATGCTGCCGAGATGCTTGACCAGTCGACCAAGAATGTCCGAGAGCGCGCCGCTGGCCTCGCCGGCCATGACGAGGTTGACATACAGCGACGAAAAGATGCGCGGGTAATCGCGGAGCGCCTGCGAGAAGCTACGGCCGTCCACCAGCGAGCGGTGCAAACCGGCGGTCAGCCGCTGGAGCGCGGGCTGTTTGAGGCGCTTGACGAGGATGCCGAGCGCCTCGTCGAGCGTCATCCCGGCGGGCAGGAGATAGGCGAGTTGTTCGGTGAAGAAGAGACGTTGCCCGTGCGAAATTTTCACGCCGCCCGGCGCGGCGGGCACGACGGGGACGAGCGCGGTGGCCGGACGAGCGGTCGGGGCGAGGGAGGCCTCGCGGATCGCCAGCGCCGTCGATGGCGAGTCGGACGTAGGTTTTGCCGCGCCGTTCGTGCGGGGCGATGCAGTCGGTTTCGTGCCCCCTCCGTCAGCCTCGATCTTGAACGGGACGCACCGCTTTTGTTCGATCAACTGGATCGCCGCGGCGCGGTCGCCTGCCTCGACCTGTCCCTCGACGAGTTGGCCCCGGGGATCGCGGGCGCGGTAGGAATAACGGGGCATGGCAGCGGAAAGCGCGAAATGGCCGGCTCAACTAAGCACATCCGGCGCGAGCGCGACAGTGCCGGGAAGGGTTTTTGAGAGTTTGCCCCGCGCCGGCCGTACGAGAGAATGTACTTGCGTTTCCGCCGTTCAAATTGATCTTGGCAGCCGCTTTCGCATGCCGTTTTTCCTCCCCGCGTATCCTTTCCAAGTATGGCGAACATCGTTCTCGTAGGCGCGCAGTGGGGTGACGAAGGCAAGGGCAAGATCATCGACGTGCTCACGGGCCGCTCCGACATCGTCGTGCGCAGTCAGGGGGGCAACAACGCCGGCCATACCATCGTCCTCGGCGGGCAAAAGTACGTGCTGCACCTCATCCCCTCGGGCATCCTGCGGCCCGGCAAGGTCTGCGTGATCGGCAACGGCGTCGTCATCGATCCGATTGCGCTCGTCAAGGAGATCGACGGCCTGCGCGCGCTCGGCATCGCCATCGAGAAAAACCTGCTCATCAGCGATTGCGCGCATCTGGTAATGCCGTACCACCCGCGTTTCGACGAACGCCGCGAACTCGCCAAGGGCAAGCAGAAGCTCGGCACGACCAAGCGCGGCATCGGCCCCGCGTACGGCGACAAAGCGGCGCGGACCGGGCTGCGGATGTCCGACCTGATGCAGCCGGAAGTTTTTTCCGCCAAACTCCAAGCGCGGGTGCGCGAGGCCAACCAGATCTTGCGGACGTTCGGAGCCCAACCGTTGAGTTTCAAGAAGGTCGAGGCCGATTACCTAGAAGCCGGCCAGCGTTTGAAGCCGTTCGTCACAAACACGGTCGTGTTTCTCCATAACGCGCTCGCCAGGCGCAGGAAAATCCTTTTCGAGGGCGCACAGGGGACGTTCCTCGACCTCGACCACGGCACGTACCCGTACGTCACGTCATCCAACACCACCGCCGGCGGTGCTTGCACGGGGTCGGGCGTGCCGCCGCACCGCGTCGATCAGGTCATGGGAGTGATGAAGGCGTACACGACTCGCGTCGGCGAGGGGCCGTTGCCGAGCGAAGACGCGGAAGTCACCGGCATGCTGCACGGCATGGGCCGCGAGTT
>CALMVM010000476.1:7323-13359 GCA_937873255.1 uncultured Verrucomicrobiota bacterium
CGCAACGACCGGTCGGCCACGCCGTTGCGGGTGGTTCGACGCGGTGGCGACGCGATTCGCCGCCATGGTCAACGGCATCGATCTGCTCGCCGTCACCAACCTCGACGGACTCGACACCCTCGAGCGCATCAAAATCTGCACGGCCTACCGTCTCGACGGCGCGACGCTCAACGTGCCGCCGTCCGACCATGCGGCGTTCGCGCGTTGCGAGCCGGTTTACGAGGAAATGCCGGGCTGGCAGCGCCCCATCGAGGGCATTCGCCGCTACGACGATCTGCCCGCCGCAGCGCGGCGTTACCTCAAGCGCATCTGCGCCCTGACCGGTGCCGAGTTGTCCATCGTCAGCGTCGGGCCGAAACGCAGCCAGACCATCCAGGTCTGAGCCGGCCTCCCGCCCCGGACGAACGACCGGTTCGTCCTCCCCCACATGAAGCCGCGCCCCGCGTCCGTTCCCCGGCACGTCGCCATCATTCTCGATGGCAACGGTCGTTGGGCCCGGCAGCGCGGGCTGGCGCGCATCTTCGGCCACGAGGAAGGGGCCAAGGCGGTGCGCGAAAGCGTGGAAGGCTGCGGCGAGGCTGGCGTCGAGTACCTCACGCTCTACGCGTTTTCGCAGGAAAACTGGCAGCGCCCGAAAGCGGAGGTCACCGCCCTGATGCACCTGCTCCAAAAATTCCTCAAGGACACCACGGAGGAACTGATGGAAAAAAACGTCCGCCTCCAGGCCATCGGGCGGCTCGATCAGCTTCCCGCACAGTGTCGCACGCAGCTGGATCGCTCCATCGGACAAACCGCGTCCAACACCGGCTTGACCCTGATCCTCGCCCTCAGCTACGGCGCGCGCACGGAGATCATCGACGCGGTGCGCAGCATCGTGCGCGAGGTCAAGGAAGGCAGCCTCGACGAGGCGGCCATCGACCCCGAGCTTTTCGGCCAGCATCTCTATACCCGCTGCTTTCCCGACCCCGACCTGTTGATCCGCACCTCCGGTGAGATGCGGCTGTCCAACTTCCTGCTCTGGCAGCTTTCCTACGCCGAAATCCACTTCACGCGGGTGCTCTGGCCGGATTTCCGCAAGCAAGATTTGCTTGAAGCCCTGCGCGATTACAGTAATCGTCAGCGGCGCTTTGGCGCCGTGTAGGGAAGTTCTCCTCCACTCGTTCCTGCGGCCGAATGCAAACCATCGTTCTCGTTGATCCGGAAAGCGATTTCCTGGAGTGGGCCGTCCACCAGCTCGAAACTCCCACCACGCGCGTGCTCACCGCGACGCGCACGGACGAGGCCTACCGGCTTTATTTCGGGGAGAACGCGGACCTGCTCGTCACCGATACGCACATGCAGCCCTACAACGGGCTCGAACTGCTCGCCCGGGTCCGCCAGCGCGACCCGAACGCGATGGTCGTGCTCACGAGCGCGTTCGGCACGACCCAGTCCGTCATCGAGTCGATGAAGCTGGGCGCTTACGACTTCATCCGCAAGGAGTCGCTGCCGTTCAACCTGAAGGTCGTCGTGGACGCCGCGCTCAAGGCGCAGAACGAAATGCGCGCGGCCACGGCGTTCAAGCCGCAACTCACGGTCGATCAGCACCAGGACAGCATCGTCGGCCAGTCGGAGGCGATGCAGCAGGTCTTCAAGATGGTCGGCCGCGTCGCCCACAGCGAAGCTCCGGTGATGATCACCGGCGAGAGCGGTTCGGGCAAGGAACTCGTCGCCCGCGCGATCCATCACTACAGCCGGCGCAGCGACAAGTTCTTCGTGGCGATCAACTGCGCCGCGATCCCCGAAACGCTCTTGGAAAGCGAGCTTTTCGGTCACGAGAAGGGATCGTTCACCGGCGCGGTCACGCAGCGCATCGGGCGGTTCGAGCAGAGCGACGGCGGGACGTTGTTTCTCGACGAGATCGGCGAGATGCCGATGCAGGTGCAGAGCAAGATTTTGCGCGTGTTGCAGGAGGGAGAATTTTCGCGTCTCGGCGGCAACGTGACCCTGCGCACCGACGTGCGGATCGTGGCGGCGACCAACAAAAACCTCGAACAGGAAGTCGCGCGCAAGCAGTTCCGCGAAGACCTGTTTTACCGCCTCAACGTCGTGCGCGTCCACCTGCCGCCGTTGCGCCAGCGCGTGGAGGATGTCAAACTGTTGTGCGAGTATTTCCTGGCGCGGATTTCGTCCCAAAAACATCTGCCCCGCCTGCGTCTCTCGGAGGACGCCTTGCGCCTGATGGAAGCTTACCCCTGGCCGGGCAATGTACGCGAGCTGGAGAACACTCTCCAGCGCGCCTCGGTGCTCGCCACGACGGATGTCTTGTTGCCCAAGGACATTCCGCTCGGCATGATCGGTGTCGCGGTCCCCCCGGCTGACCTCGAAGCGGGCGGCGAATCCGCCTCGAAGTCCATCCCGGGCCCGGCACCCAGCGCCGGCGTGGACGGATCGTCGAACAGCGCGGTCCAATCGGCCATCGAGACTCTTTTCCAGGCCGCCGCGCAGGACAAAAGCCTGCACCTTCTGCCGTGGCTGGAGCGTGAGTTCACCATCGCTGCGATGAAGCTCACGCGCGGCAACCAACTGAAGGCCGCCAAAATTCTCGGCGTGACCCGCGCCACGTTGCGCAAGCGCATTGAGCGTTTCGGCATCACGCGCGAGTTGAACATCCAGTGAGCGCGCCGGTTTCGCGGCCCGCCGCGCGTCCAAACCGTCCGTTCGGAGCGAACCGCCCTTGTGCACCGGTCGGCCCGTGTGCCGTCCGCCCATGAACGAGTTGGATCAATCCCTCTTCGACGCCGCCGTCGAGACACTCTCGCGCGGCCACGACCTCGCGCGGATTCCGACGCCCAAACGTCCGCTGGCGTTCGGGCACGTGACGGAGTCCGCCCGTCCGTTCCTCGTCGCGGCGCTCGCGCACCATTGGCGCGCGAAGATCGGCAACGTCTGGGTGGTCTGCGAGACCGAGCGTGTGCAGGAGCGTTTCGCGGCCGAGCTTTCCACCTGGACGCCGGAGACGCTCGTGTTCCCCCACCTGGAGATCGCCGCCGTCGAGGGGGCCGTGCCCGACCCGGAAATTTCGGCGGAAAGACTCGGCGTTCTCCAACGCCTCACCGCCGGGCACGCCGGGGCGGTCGTGGTCGTGACCCGGCAATCGCTCGATGAGCAGGTCTCAGCGCCGCGCACGCTCGAAAAAGCAACCCTGTCCCTCGCGTCCGGCGAACGTCGGGATCGCGACGGACTGGTGCAGGCGCTCGACGACGCCGGCTACGAAAACGTCTCGCAGGTCAGCGAACGCGGACAGTATTCCGTGCGCGGCGGCATCATGGACGTTTATTCGTGGCAGCAGGCGCTGCCGGTGCGTCTGGAATGGTTCGACGACGAGGTCGAGTCGATCCGTGAGTTCGACCTCGACCGGCAGACCTCGGTTCGGGCGCTCGAACGTTGCTCCCTCCTCCTGCGCGTGCCCGAGGCCGAGACGTTTCCGTTGCGCGATTACGTGGGCTCGAAGGACGTGCTCGTGGCCGTCGACGGAGACGAGACCGGTTGCCACGTACGCCTGACCGGGGCCGACGAAGGCGCGGACGGTGTGGAAGACTACAAGGACGCCTTTTACCCGACGCCTTTCGCCACCGCCAGCCGCAGTCTGGAAACCCCGGCGCTGCGCGACGCGTATGCGCGCCGGGTGCGCGGGCAGGTGCGTTCGTGGGATGAGGAAGGCTACCGCACGGTCATCAACTATCGCCGCGATTCCGAGGTGCCGCTGGTCCAGAACGTCGTCCCGGATTTCGCGGCGGACGCGGAACGGCACGCCCTGCGTTCGAGCGTTAGTGAAACAGGGTTTGTCTTCCCGGCCGCGCGGATCGCCGTGGTCTTCGCGGGCGAAATCCTCGGCCACAACGCCCGCGCCGAACGCAGCGCCGGCACCGTGGCCGGCCGTTCGCGGCGGGGACTGCCGATCAGCCGCACACAGATAGACTTCACCGAACTGACCGAGGGCGAACTCGTCGTCCACCTGGAGCACGGACTCGCGCGTTACCAGGGGTTGCAGGTTCGACCGATGCCCGGTGCGACCTCGCCCGATGGCGAGGCGGCCACCGAGGAGGTGATGGTCTTGGAGTTCGCCGAAAAGGCGCGCCTTTTCATCCCGCTCGAACAGGCATTCCTCGTGTCCCGCTACGTGGGTCTAGGCAAACGCGGCGCGGTGCTCAGCCACTTGGGCGACGGCAAGTGGAGTTCCACGAAGAAAGCCGCCGAGAAATCCATCTACGACTACGCCGCCAAGCTGCTCCACGTCCAGGCGATGCGCGAAAGCAACACCAGCATCCCGTGCGGCCCCGACGGCCAGTGGCAAAAGGAGTTCGAGGACACGTTCCCCTACAAGGAAACCGCCGACCAGGTCCGCGCCATCAACGAAACCAAGGCGGACATGGAATCCGCGCGGTCCATGGACCGGCTGATTTGCGGGGACGTGGGTTTCGGCAAAACGGAGGTCGCCATCCGCGCGGCGTTCAAGTCGGCGGCGGACGGCCGGCAGGTGGCGATGCTCGTGCCGACGACCGTGCTCGCGCAGCAGCATTACGAGAATTTCCACCGCCGGATGGGCAATTTTCCCGTGACGGTCGAGTTGCTCAGCCGCTACCGCACCGCCGCCGAGCAGATGCGCGTCGCCGAGGGCCTGCACGCCGGCAGCGTGGACGTGGTGATCGGCACCCACCGGCTGATCTCGAAGGACGTGCATTTCAAGAATCTCGGTCTGCTCGTCGTGGACGAGGAACAACGTTTCGGCGTGCGGCACAAAGAGCGCATGAAGGAGCGTTTCCCCAACGTCGATGTGCTCACGCTCTCCGCGACGCCGATCCCGCGCACGCTCTACCTTGCCCTGACCGGCGCGCGCGACCTTTCGACGTTGGAAACCCCGCCGCCCAATCGTTACCCCGTGGAAACGGTCATCTGCGCCTACGACGAGCGCATCATCCGCACCGCCATCGACCGCGAACTCGCCCGGCAGGGCCAGGTGTATTTCCTTCACAACCGCGTCGAGGACATCGAAAAAGTCCGCGCTCGCGTGCAGCACCTCTGCCCCCGCGCCCGCGTGGACATCGGCCACGGCCAGATGGAGGAGGGGCAGTTGGAGGAAGTGATGCAGCGTTTCGTGTCCGGCCAGACCGACGTGCTCGTGGCGACAACGATCATCGAGAGCGGCCTCGACATTCCCAACGCCAACACGATGATCATTGACCGCGCCGACCGTTTCGGGCTCGCGGACCTCTACCAACTCCGCGGCCGGGTGGGGCGGGGCGAGCACAAAGCCTACGCCTACTTGATGCTCCCGCGCGACCTGCTCTCGGTCGGCGAGGCGCGCAAGCGGATCAACGCCATCAAACAATATTCCAGCCTTGGCGCGGGGTTCAAAATCGCGTTGCGCGACCTGGAAATCCGGGGTGCGGGCAATATCCTCGGCCTCGCGCAGAGCGGGCATCTGACCGCCGTGGGCTTCGACCTGTATTGCCAGCTTCTGCGCCAGGCGGTGTCGAAATTGCGCGGCGAACGGGTGCGCCACCGCGTCGAGACCGTGCTCCGGCTCGACTTCGCGGCGATGAGCGAATCCGAATACGTCCGCGCGGCCCAGGCCGCCGAGGACGAACCACCCGCCGGTCCCCTGGACGACAGCGACGAACGCGCCGCCGCCGTGCCGCGCGACTGGCCGGCCTATCTGCCGACGGATTATATCGAGGAGCCCCGCCTGCGCATCCAGGCATACCGGCAGGTCGCCGAAATCACGAAATCCGACGAGGCCGACCGGTTGCAAACCAACTGGCGAGACCGTTTCGGCCCCCTGCCGCCCGAGGTCGAAAACCTCCTCGCCTACACGCGGTTGAAGCTTCTCGCCTCGTCCCGCAAGGTCCAGCAGGTGGAGGTCCGCGCCCGCAAGGTGATGCTCACGCGCGGGGGCGATTACGTGCTGCTGGCCGGCAAGTTCCCCCGCTTGACTTCCCCGGACGCCCCCTCTAAGATGCGCGAACTTTCCGACCTGCTGGAACATCTGTGAAC
>CALMVM010000477.1:0-3268 GCA_937873255.1 uncultured Verrucomicrobiota bacterium
CTACCTCGCCAGCTAATACGCCGCTCCGTTCGAGCAATACTGGCGGCACAAACAACTGCTGCGCTGGACCGACATCGCCGCGCGCTCGTTCTACGATCCCAAGATCAAACTCGGCACCGACCCATCCAAGGACCTGGACCCTCAAATGGCGCGCCGGGCGTTCCTGAACTCGGACGTGGGCATCGGCATCGACCTGTTCTTTGGCGGCGGCTCTTTCGACTTCGCGCAACAAGCCGCCGCCGGGCGGTTGGTGGACACGGGTTTTGTCAAGGCGCACCCAGAGATTTTCAACGAATCGCCCTCCGGCATCCCGCTGACGCTCGGCGGCGAATCGTTCCGCGACAAGGACGGCGCTTGGGTCGGCACGGTGCTCTCGGCCTTCGGCGTGTGCTACAACATCGAGGGCATGCGGCGCGTTTCCGAGCGCGGCGCGCAACTCGTCGAGCCCGAACACCGCACGGACGCCCTGCGCAACGCCGACGCGACGCCGAGCCGTTGGGAAGACCTCGCGGACCCCGCGTGTTTCGCGCAGGTGGCGTTGGCTGACCCAAACCAGTCCGGGTCGGTCACGAAGGCGTTCGAGATGATCATCCAACAGCAGATCCAGCAGCAGCGCCTCGTCGAACCCCTGCGGCTGGGGCCATCGGAAAACGGCGACCTGTTTGCCCCTGCGCAGACGATTCTCGGTGTCGATGGCCGGGAGGCGGTGGGCAAGTTCAAAGGGCAGATCGAACCTTCCCTGGAAGCCATTGAGAACGCGAAGGCCAACGGCTGGGAGGAGGCGATGCGGTTGATCCAGCGCATGGGGGCCAACGCGCGTTATTTCACGGACAGCGCGCCGAAGATCGTCATCGACGTGTCCGACGGCGACGCGGCTATCGGGATGGCGATTGATTTCTACGGGCGGTTCGAGGGCGAGAGCAGCCGTGACCCGCAGACGGGCAAGGAGCGGATGCGTTACGTCAGTCCGGCCGGCGGCACGAGCATCGGCGTCGATCCCATCGGGATGCTGCGCGGCGCGCCGCACCCGGCGTTGGCGCGGGCGTTCATGGAATACGTTCTGAGCGTGGACGGGCAGAAGCTGTGGAACTTCAAAGTGGGCACGCCGGGCGGGCCGGAAAAGTACGCATTGCGCCGCTCGCCGATCCGGCGGGAATTGTACGCGCCGGAGTTCACGCAATACCGCGCCGACCCGGACGTGTATCCGTACGAAGAGGCGAAGAGTTTTACCTATCACGCCGACTGGACGGGGCCGCTGTTTAACCCGATCCGGTTCGTGCTGCGGGTGATGTGTATCGACCCGCACGATGAGGCGCGCGAGGCGTGGGCGGATTTGATCGCGGCGCGGTTCCCGCCCGAAGCGATGAAGGTGTTCGAGGACGTGTCGGCGGTGTCGTACGCGCAGGCGGACGGGAGGATCAAGGAGACGCTGCGCAATCCCGACAAGATGGCCGAGACGCGGCTGGCGGCGGAGTTGACGCAGCATTTCCGCGCGCAGTACCGGCACGCGGGCGAGTTGGCGCGGGCGGGGAAGTAGGGAAATGCGAGATGGATAGGTGTGAGACCGCACTCGGTCGCTGAAGCGCGAGCGGTATTTTAACACGGAGACACAGAGTCACGGAGACCGGAGGAGGAAAGACGAAGCAGGGAGATAGAAACCAAGCGGAGCGAATCTCCTTTTTTGTTACTCCTTCCTTTCCGACTTCCTCCGGTCTCCGTGTCTCTGTGTTAAAATTACACCTGACCTCACGACAGGCGTGCCCTTCATGGATAGCCCCTCCGCTACCCTGCTCCAGGTGTTCCCGCCACTTGCCGCTTGCCACCCGGCGCACCCATCCGTGATGATTCCCCCAAGCCATGCTGTCCCGCGTTCTCGCCGTCCTTGTCTACCTGCTGACCGCCGCGTTCTTCGCGGTGTTTTTCCTGTATCCCATCGCGCAGACGCTGCGGGTCGCGTTCTTCGTCGGCAACGCGTTCACGCTGCAATATGTCGCGGAGGTTTTCCGCAATCCGATTTACATCGAGGGATTGCGCAACGCGTTGATGCTCGCCATCGGCAGCACGCTGGCGGCGTTCGCGCTGGCGATGCCGCTCGCGTGGCTGGGCGACCGCTACGAATTCGCGGGCAAGAAAACGCTCTCCGCGCTGCTGCTCGCGCCGATGATTTTGCCGCCGTTCGTCGGAGCCATTGGCATCAAGAAAATTCTTGGACAGGAAGGCAGCCTCAACGCCTTCCTGCACGACCTCCATCTGCTCGGGCGGGATCACAACATCGACTGGCTCGGGCAGAACCGCTTCTGGGGCGTCGTCGCGCTCAACGCGCTGCACCTCTACCCGATCTTTTACCTCAACATCGCCGCCGCGCTCGCCAACATCGATCCCGCCATGGAGGAGGCCGCCGAGAACCTCGGCTCGACTGGCTGGCGCAAGTTCTTCAAGATCACGCTGCCGCTCATCGCGCCGGGGGTGTTCGCGGGTGGGACCATCGTGTTCATCTGGGCGTTCACGGAGTTGGGCGTGCCGCTCATTTTCGATTATTCACGCGTGACGAGCGTGCAGATTTTCCTGGGCATCAAGGACATTGGAAACAACCCGTTCCCGTACGCGCTGGTGGCCGTGATGCTCGCAGCGACGGTACTGCTGTATACCCTGAGCCGGGTCACGTTCGGACGGCGCGCGCAGGGGTTGACGATGATGGCCAAGGCGACGAGTCGTGGCGGTCCGCGCAAGGTGACGGGTCGGACGGCGTGGGCGTGCATCGCGGCGTTCGGCGCGGTGATTTTCCTGGCGATGCTGCCGCACGTCGGCGTGGTGCTCGTGGCGTTCTCGCGCGACTGGTACGGGTCGATTTTGCCGACGAGCTGGACGCTGGATAACTTCGGCACGGCGCTAGGCCACAGCCTGACGGTTCCGTCCATCGGCAACAGCCTGCGCTACGCGGCGGTCTCGACGGCGGTGGACGCGGTGTTGGGCGTGGCGATTGCGTACGTGGTCGTGCGCACGACGATGCCCGGCCGGCAGATTCTCGATGCCGTGGCGATGCTGCCGCTGGCGGTGCCGGGGTTGGTGTTGGCGTTCGGGTACTTGGCGATCACGCAGGAGGGGCAGCCGTTGTCCTTTCTGAACCCGGTGAGGAACCCGGTGCCGCTCTTGATTATCGCGTACTCGGTGCGGCGGCTGCCGTACATGGTGCGTTCGGCGGCGGCGGGATATCAGCAGACGAGCGCGACGCTGGAAGAAGCCGCGCAAAATCTCGGCTGCCCGCCGT
>CALMVM010000477.1:3278-5849 GCA_937873255.1 uncultured Verrucomicrobiota bacterium
CGCGTGACGCTGCCGCTCATCTCGGCGAATTTGCTCGCGGGCGGGTTGCTGACGTTTTCGTTTGCGATGCTGGAAGTCAGCGATTCGCTGTTGCTGGCGCAGAAACAGGAATATTTTCCGATCACCAAGGCGATCTACGAGCTATTTAATCTGCTCGGCACGGGCCGGGCGGTAGCGAGTGCGCTGGGCGTGTGGGCGATGGCGTTCTTGGGCGTGACGATCCTCGGCGCGAGCGCGATCCTCGGGAAGAAGATGGGGGCGTTGTTCCGGGCGTGAAATTTTAGCCTACAGCGGTTTTCACGGTGATTGAAAGGTGGTAAGCTGTGGACCTGCGAGCCTACAGCGTGGATCTGCGGGAGCGGGTGGTCGGAGCGGTGGTAGCCGAAGGCTGGAGCCAGGCGCAGGCCTGATCTTGCCCGGATAAGAAGGTTCTCCCGCACTTTGTGTGGAAGCGGTTTGCGTGCATGGCCAGTTCGCCAAAACGCCAGAGGTGCTCACATCGTAATGGTCGCCGCTAAAGGCCGAATCCACACAAAGTGCGGAAGAACCAAAAAACCGGGGCAGGATCAGGAGGAAGAGTTGCGGGATGCTGCCGCCAGGCTGCCGGGCCATGCCAGCGGCCAGGGTCACGGCGCGCCGCACTCGCCGCCGGTCGCCCAACGCGGCGGTGCTGAAGTGTTGTCGTGCCCAGGTGAGAGGATCAAGCGGATGAAGCGAGTGGCTGTTCATGCCGCCATGATGCACCGCGCTCCAGGCCGTCATTGCGTCCACAGCCACGCTGACCGTTCAGCGAAAATCATCCTGCCAAACCACCGTTTTTGAGAGATTATGGCAACCGATGCTGGGCCGAGCCACCTTGCCGTCACTCGGCGCTACGATCATGAGTGGAACTTCGCTCGTTAAAGTCGCTGGGCGGTATTTCGTGCGACGCCGCAACTGCAAGAACGGCCGTTCCACGGCGAAGAACAGCAGAGTACCAACCAGAACAATCACGCCCAAGTTCAGCGCGACTCCCGCTGCAGAATCGGGCTTGAGCTGATGGGCGGCACAGAACGCCAGAACCCAATGGATGGCAAGCTTATGACTCAAGTAGACGCTGTAGGCAACGCTGGCCAAGAAAGCCGCCCCCGGGATGGATACTCGCTGAAAGGGCAACCGTTCGCTCACCGCGCAGACCAGCAACAACGCCATCCCCAACGCGACGAGCGGAAATTGCCAGACGCAGGCGGCCACGGTGAGCGGATCTGTTTCGTGGAGGACAATCCGCCTGCGATGCTTGCAAATGCAGGTAGCAGCAACCAGCGAGCTTGTTGTGTCAATCCTTGCCACGACAAGGGACGAAACCGTTCCATCGCCGCGAGGCCAACGCCAAGCACCAAGGGGTCGAGCCGCGTCCAGGTAGGATAGTAGATGAGGTGCTGGAACGCCGGCCAGGAAACTCCGCTTTCCGGCGCTGGCGCAGGGTGGACGTAAGCGAGGATGGCACGCAACGCGATGCCCACTACGATCACAGAGCCCGCCACGATGATCCCGCCATGTCGGTGAGGGACGACGAGCGACAGTAAAAACGGCAGCACGAGGTAGAACTGTCCCTCCACGCAGAGTGACCACGCATGTGAGAAGGCAGTGCCCGACTGCAAGTCCACGTTTTGCACAAAGGCCAGGAACTTCCACAAAGGCGGCAAGTTGGGCCACTCTCTCCAAGCAGGGAGAGCTGCATTAGATGGCCAGCACCACGAGGTAGGCAGGCAGGATGCGCAAGGCGCGCCGCCAGAAGAAGCGCGGCAAATCGAGGCCGCCTCCCCGCACAAGCGATTTCAGTAGTTGTCCACCGATGAGGTATCCACTCAGCACAAAGAACAAGTCGACGCCGATCCAGCCGAAACGCTGGCAGCCCCAAGGCAGTGCAAAGCCGAAGAGACCGGCGTGATAAACGACGACCAGCGCCACCGCCAGCGCGCGGAGAAAGTCCAATCCCGGTTGGCGCACCTTGGCGCTAAAACGGGGATCAAGATAGGAGGAGGTCTGTTCCATGGGCGGCATGTGATACCCAGAACCTATTTTGATGGAAGAACAAAGATGGTCTCGCATCCAAGAAATGCATTCGCAAAACCTTGGTTTTTGGCACCAGGGAGTGCCCTCCGGGGATTTTTGAGTCTGGAGGCAGCACGATTGTGCCAAAAATTCGTCTCACAAATCAACGTGCCATTTCGTTAAAGTGAGTTGAGTTCGTGATACCGCTCGCCTGTGGCTGTCACGGCGTTCTGGGGAATGACAAGGAACCGAGCCCCCAACCCAGGCCCGGCATGGGCGGCCCGTCCACCCAGTCCTTGTAGTAAACGCTGATCACGCGGTCACCCACGGACCACGCTCCGGCACCGGTTCCAACCGCGTCGATCACCCCCGCGCCGTCGGAGAGAGGCACGAGGGGCTCCGGGAGTTGGATTCCATATTGACTGGTCAGGATCAGTTGGTCGCGGCGGTTCAGCGAGGCCGCGTCCACCCGCACCCGCACCTCGCCCGGCCCCGGCTCCGGCGTCGGTACATTTTCGAGCACCAGCCCGCTTAGAT
>CALMVM010000477.1:5859-10135 GCA_937873255.1 uncultured Verrucomicrobiota bacterium
TCATGAGGTTTTGCTTTCCGTGTTTTCGGAGTGTGATGGATGTCCGAAATGAATTGTATTCATCATAATTACATTAACAAGTCTTAATGCAACTCATAAAATTACATTTTTATGGTGCCGGATGGTGCCGGGTTATGGTAAGCTCCTGCGATGATCGATTTGCGTTTCCCGACGGCGCTGCAAATCGTGCTCAGTTTGGCCGTGGCTGCGGAGAAGGGGGGTCAATGCACGAGCCAGGAACTCGCGTCGGGTCTCGGGGCCAATCCCAGCCTCGTGCGCAAGCTGCTCGTCCCACTCGGCCGCGCGGGCGTCACCGCGTCCTCCCTGGGCAAGCACGGCGGCGTGCGGTTGGCCCGGTCTGCCGGGGAGATCACGCTGGGCGACGTGTACCGGGCCATCACGGACGAAAAGAAGCTGCTGGCCGCGCGGCCCGACGTGCCGAGCGTGTGCGTCGTCAGCACGAACATCGTCGAATACTTCGACACTCTGGCGGACGACGTAGAGGACGCCGTGCGTGGGGTGCTGGGCCACCGAACGGTCGCCGAAACGCTCGCGCAGGTGAGGCAACTCGACGCCCGGCGGCGATCATCGCCCCGGTCTGCCAGTCGCGCCGCACCAAAGCCGAACGCGGAATAGGCCCCCTCGGGTTGCGCGAGGGTAGCAATGGTACGGCGAAGGTCGGCCGGGCGGTATCTGCGCCTGGAGAGTGCTCCAAGCTCTGATGCCATGTGACGTTCCGCTGGCCTCGCCGTGCGGTGGCTGAGCCGCGCCACGGCCCTGACATAGACACCGCCACGACCCGCTGGATGCGCACACTCTGAATCCCGCGGGCTGCGGGTCGGGCGAAACGGAGATAGGATTCTATCACGTCGTCCGCCGCGAAGGAGGACACGACGACGTGATGGATGCCCTCCGCGCCAGTGAGTGCCAAACGGCCAGACTCACTTTGCTCCCAGGTTTGATGGAGCGGAGCCTAACGTGCCGCCAGCTTCTGCACCTCGGATTGCGCTTTCTCCAAGCTGCCTTGGCGTACCTCGTCGCTGCCCGCCAGACTGCCGACGTAAACCACGGCAACCTCGGTGATGCCGATGAAGCCCAGGATCGACTTGAGATAGGGCACCTCCGCGTCCAGGTGGGCCATCGCCTCGCCCGGTCCGTAGCCCGCCCCGCCGCGCGCGGTGATGATCGTGGCCGTCTTGCCGCTGACGAGTCCTTTGTAAGACGGGTACTCGAAGGTGCGCCCGACGCGCACGATCTGGTCGATCCATGCCTTGAGCGAGGCGGGCACGGTGAAGTTGTACATCGGCGCGCCGATCAGCAACTCGTCAGCCGCCAGAAGTTCGTCCACCAGTTCGTTGGACACGGCGATGGCCGCCTGCTGCTCGGCCGTGTGGTCGGCGGGATTGCTGAAGGCGGCGGCGATCCAGTCCTCGGTCACCAGCGGTACGGGTTGCCGGCCCAGGTCGCGCTGGACGACTTTGCCGTCGGGGTGCGCCTGCTGCCAGGTTTGGGTGTAAAGTCCCGTGAGTTGCCGGGAGTGCGAGCGTTCGCCGCGGGGTGAGCTGTCAAGGCGCAGAAGCGTTTTCATGGTGAGATTTGATAGAATGGAACCGACCCGGAAACATTGAAACAAAAAATATCTACGTCAATATATTTTTAGGAGATGATTCTTGTCGGCCCAGACTTTATGCTCTGCGCAGATGTCGAAGGAGCGTTGTCCATGTCCGTCGCAGCCCACCCCCTCCGGGGTGCACGTCTGGTTGATCTGGATCAAGGCCGCGCAGGCCGTCGGCCGCATCAACGCGGCGACGTTGCACCGCTCCGGCCTGGGCGAGTCCGAGTTCCGGGTGCTGGAGGTGCTGCTGCACAAGGGAGTGCTGCCGGTCAATGTCATCGGTCCCAAGGTGGAACTGACCTGCGGGTCCATCAGCGTGGCCGTGGACCGGCTGCACGGCCGCGGGTTGGTCACGCGGACCGAAGACCCCGCCGACCGGCGGGTGCGCCTGGTCGATCTCACGTGCCAGGGCCGGCGGTTGATCGAGGCCGTCTTCGGGCGTCACGCCGCCGACATGGAGGAGGTCATGCGAGCCCTGCCCGCCGAGGAGCGCGCGCAACTCGAGCGCTTGCTCAGGAAGGTGGGCCGCCACGCGCAAGAAATCGGCGAGGGATTATCAAAGGCTCCCGGCGAGGGTTCCAAACCGGTTGGACGCTGATGCCATGAGTGACGTGAAGGACATTGCTCACCATCCCGAGAGCAACTCGGGTGTTGCCGCTCGTGGGCACCATCCTGCTCGCGAAATTCTCCGCTCGTAGGACGCCGGTTCCTGGACGGCTCGAGGGACACGCGAAACCACCGTGAAATGGAGTCCTCGTCCCACTCGACGAACGGCGTCCGTTCTTGTCGGCATTCACCACTCGGTCCGTCCGAATTGCACGATCTATAAGCGAGGCATTGAGCGCGGGAAAGATCATCCAGGCGGTGAGCCCTTCGTGAAGGTCATGGCCTGCCAAGTTCTCGGGCTACGATGGACGCGTCGCTGCGGTGTGAACGGTCAGAAGATAACCATCCGGGTCGCGGAGGGAGAAGAAGCGGCCAAAAGGACCGTCCGCAGGGGGAACGGTAATGGGGACGCCTGCTCCAGCGAGTGTTCCATGCAAAGCATTGGCGTCGTCGCAAGCGATCCAGAGCGATACACCCCAGCCGAGTCGGTCGGTGGCATCGAGATCCACCAGAGGCTCGCGCAAGGCGAAGGGAACGGGGGCGGTGTCGAAGATCACGGCTCCGGGCGGACGGTGCTTGGCAGGAGTCAATCCCAGTTGCTCGACGTAGAAACGGGTGGAGCGTTCCAGGTCACGCACCTGGAGGGCGATGAAGTCGGGTCCGAGAAGTTTGGCCATAAGCGAAAGAGCGTGTTAGTATCAGTGTCCTGACAATCATCATATAAGGCCCCTGATATGTCAAGCAACCTGATGCCGCTGCCGATGGGCAAGCGCGTGGGCTACGTGCTCAAGCGCGCGCAGCACGCTCTGCGCATCCGCTTGGACGAGGCGCTGCTTCCGCTCGCGCTCACGACGCCCCAGTATTCGGTGCTTTCCGCCGTCGAGCTGGCGCCCGGCATTTCCAACGCCACCCTGGCCCGGGCGGCTTTCGTGACGGCCCAGACCATGCAAGGCATCGTGGCTAACCTGGAACGCATGGGGTTGTTGCAACGAACCGAAGACCCGGCGCACGGACGCATTCGGCGTGGCGAGTTGACCAGGCAGGGACACGAGGTGTTAGGGCATGCGCATCGATTGGTGGCAGCCGTTGAGTCTCGAATGCTTTCAAGCCTCAGCGAGAAAGAGGCTGCTGCCCTCGCGACCCTGCTGGAACGTTGCGCGGAAAATCTGTCCAGGCCATGCCAGTGAAGAAAGTTCGGATGCCGATCAGAGAATTCGTCCCAACCGCCAAAGATTCGCCCTAACAAACCGCCGTTCGTGAGATGCTTGTTTTTATCGGTGCGGTTGGAACGAAGATACGACCGTTTCTCGATCCATCAGCGCGATAGCGCTGTTCTCCGTGGTTGCATTCTCCCGTCACTGGAAAAAAGATGGAGCCCATGACCAAACTGATCGGGATCGAGGAGCACTTTGTCACCGCTGAAATTCGCGCTGCCTGGGCAGCATCGTCCATCGGGCAGGAAGGCACCGCCGGGTTCGACCGCGGCGAGATCGAGGAGCGGCTCGGCGACCTGGGGGAGGGGCGGCTAGCGTTCATGGATGAAAGCGGCGTGGATGTCCAGGTCCTCTCCGTGACCACGCCGGGTCTGCACAACCTCGAAGCGGCCGAGAGCGTGGGTCTGGCGCGACGCACCAACGACCAGGTGGCCGCCACCATCGCCAAGTATCCCACGCGCTTCCAGGGCTTCGCCACCCTGCCGACCGCCGCGCCGGCAGAAGCCGCGCTCGAACTGGAGCGCGGCGTGCTCCAACTCGGCTTGTGCGGCGCGATGCTCTGTGGCCGCACGCGCGAAAAGCACCTGGATCACCCGGACTTCCGGCCGATGCTCGGCGTGGCGGCCAGGCTCGGCGTGCCGCTCTACGTGCATCCGCAGATTCCACAACGCGCCGTGCGGGAAGCGCTCTACTCGGGGTTCGGCGAACCGGTGGACACGGCGTTCGCCGCGTTCGGCTTGGGCTGGCACTACGAGGCCGGCATCCAGTTCGTCCGGCTGATGCTCGCCGGGGTCTTCGACGAACACCCCGATCTACAGATTATCCTCGGCCACTGGGGCGA
>CALMVM010000477.1:10145-20540 GCA_937873255.1 uncultured Verrucomicrobiota bacterium
GTCCTGTTCTACCTGGAACGGCTGAACTCCCTGGCGCGGGTGACGAAGCTGCAACGGCCCATCGCCGACTACTTCCGGCAAAACCTGTACGTGACCCCGAGCGGGATGTGGAGTCAGGACTACCTGCAACGCAGCCTGGAAGTCGTGGGACCCGAGCGGATCATCTTCTCTACCGACTACCCCTACCAGTACCCTCCGGGTCGCCCGGGGCGCTCCTTCCTGGAGTCCGCGGCGCTTTCCTCCGGGGACAAGGAACGATTCGCCCATGGCAACTGGGAGCGCCTGATACGTTCGGTTCCTCGATAACGTACGTGCGCAAGGGCGGCACAAATTGCCAGGCCCGGGTTCTGCCGTGAGCGGGGAGTTGGAAATAGAGCCGCCCGAACGCGCGCCCGAAGGATCATCGCGCGGAGGCGTCGGCGAAACTGCGGATCAGCCGCACGACCTCGTCCGGCCGCTCGATCTGCGGGAAGTGACCGGCCCCGGCCACTTTCTCGAAGCGCGCGCCCGGGATGCTGTCGGCGTAAACTTGGCCGTAACCCAGGTTGACGATGCGGTCGCTCTCCCCCCAAACCACCAGGGCCGGAACCGCCATCTGCGCCAGGCGCGAGCGGAGCGTCGGGTGATGCATGAAGGGTTCGCCCGCGTAAACGCGCAGGGCCGCCTGGTTGTCAGCCATGACCCTGGCGGCCTCCGGTCCGGAGGGGGCCGCCGCGAAGCGGGCCGGATCGTGGAAGGCGTGCGCGGCTCGTTCGGCGGGTGCGAGTGCCATCGGGTCCACGATGGCACGCTCGGGCGAGCCGCCGTCGATCCCAACGGCGTTCAGGAGCACGATCCCGGCAATCCGGGGAGACTTGCGCAAGGCCATCTCGGCCGCGATCCAGCCTCCGACGGAGTTGCCCACCACCACGACGTTTGAGAGTTGAAGCTGCTCGATCAGGGCGAGGTATGCCAACGCCAGATCGTCGACGCGTGTGAACCAGTTCGGCTTCGGCTCGCCATTGAAGCCCGGGTGGGTGGGTGTCACTACCCGTGCATTCTGTGAGAGAACGGCTCCCAATCCGGCCATGGAGCCCGGGCCCGCGCCACCGTGGAGTAGGAGGAAGGTTTGCCCGGTGCCTTCATCCGTGAAGGCGAGGGGCAGCGTTTGAGCGAACAAAGTGACATGAACCGGCTCTTTACCTGGCATATAAACCAGTTTAGATAAACAGGGTTATATGTCAAACGCACTGGAGCCGTTGGCCTCGTTGATCAAGCAGGCTCAGCATCGACACCACCAGGCTGTGGACGCCGCCCTGGCCCCCTTGGGCATCAGCCTCGTGCAGTGGAACGCCTTGCGCGAGATTCACCGCCACCCGGACAGTTCGCAGCACCGGTTGGCCGAACTGACGTTCAACTCCGACCAGTCTTTCGGACGGCTCACCACGAGACTGCGGAAAGCGAGGCTGGTGACACGTCGGCCCGGCGTGGGCCGGATGCACATCCACCAACTCACCGAGAAAGGAGAAACCCTCTTTCGCCAAGGCCGTCGGCGGGTATTGAAAGTTTTCACCCGTTCGTTCGAACCCTTGGACCGGGGAGAACAGGCCCTGCTCACCGACCTGCTCGCCAAGCTACTGGCCAGTCCTCTGGTTTGATCGTTCGCGGAAGCAGAGCGGATGTTCTCCGGCTTCCGTGCTTGCAGCCGTCACTCTTTGATTACGGGGACGCTCAGGGTCGAAGCGGCTTTCACCTGCGCGTCGGCGTCGCGCCGGATGATCACCTTGATGAGGTCCGAACGTTGCGGGACCGACCGGAACGTTCACGCGCTGGGAAAACACCACGATCCCGTGGCAAGGCCGCCGGGTGCGTCGCAAGCCCACCGGAGGAACTGGTGAGTCAAAGCGTCGGCGCTTTGCCGTGTTCGCGTGCGCCTCTGCCAACCGCGGGGTTCCGGCTGGGAGCAGTCCCGGCGGCCTTTGTGGCGGGGGTGGACACCCGGCCCGCCTCCGCGTGCAGCAGCCGCGCGAACGTCTCCGCGTGGACGTTCGGCGGCAACGCGGGTGATCCCAGGACCACCACCGAGGATGCCAGCGCCGGGGAGAACGGACGGCTCACCAGGGCGGCGGGCAGCATGTCCAGAATGCCTTCGGTGAGGACCGCCACGCCCCCGCTGGCTTCCAGGGTGGCGAAGAGTGTGGAGATCCCGTCGGCACTCTGCGAGACCAGGCGGGGTCTGACCCCGAAGGGCTGGAGGATGACCCGCAGACGCTCCGCGTACTCCGGGAAGTCGGCTCGCCCCAGACCATGCATCTCCTGCTCGCGCAACCGTGCCGGGTCGATCCTTGCCAATCTCGCCAGCGGATGCCCGCGCGGCATGACCAGCACGGGAGACAACCGCCGCAACTCCATCCACTCGAATTCCGGCAGGCATCCCTCCAAACCCTGCGCCAGGATGGCCATGTCCAGCCCGCCATCGCTGGCTCGCTTGCCGATTTCCCGGGGCGTCGAATCGAAAAGTTCCAAGCGCACCTGCGGAGCGACTGCCTGGAAACGCTGGATCGCCTGCGGCAGGATGCCGGCGATCAGGGACGCCACGTAAGCCACCCGCACCACGGCACCGTCCTTCCGGGGCCTCACCCGCCGGATGGCCTGGTCCGCCCGTGCGAGCAGGTCGCGGGCTTCCTCGTAAAACAACTCTCCCGCCGCCGTCAGCGACACCGCGTTGTTGGTCCTCAGCAAGAGCGCGGTCCCGAGTTCCGCTTCCAGGTTTTGCACCTGCCGGCTCACGGCGGGTTGCGTCAGGTGCAGGTAACTGGCGGCCCGGCTGAAGCTGCCGTGCGCGGCCACGCTGGCAAAGTAGCACAGTTGCCGCAGTTCCATGCAAGCAGCATAGCCATTACAAAAAGTATGAGCAAGCCCAAAAACACGGCATTGGCGGCATGGCGGGTAATGCCCCGAGGTTACGTCACAAACAAATGAATACCCTGCAATCTTCCTCCATTCCTCATGCCGGCGGCAAACTCGCCGGTAAAATCGCGCTGGTCACCGGCGGCAACAGTGGCATCGGGCTGGCGACGGCCAAACGCTTCGTCGCCGAAGGAGCCTATGTCTTCATCACCGGCCGCCGGCAGGCGAACCTGGACGCCGCCATCAAGGAGATCGGCGAGGGCAACGCCACCGCTCTGCGAGGCGACAGTTCCAAACTCGCGGACCTGGACCGGGTCTTCGCCGCCATCAAGGATCAGAAAGGCCGCCTGGACGTGGTCTTCGCCAACGCGGGAGCTGCCGCCCTTGTGCCGCTGGGCCAGATCACCGAGGAGCATTTCGATGCGATCTACGGCACCAACGTCAAGGGCGTGGTCTTCACCGTGCAGGGGGCGCTGCCGCTCATGGGCGAGGGCGGGACGATCATCCTCAACGCCTCGGCCACCAGCATCACAGGCTCCCCGGCCTTCAGCATCTACGGTTCGAGCAAGGCGGCGGTGCGCAACCTGGCGCGGAGTTGGGCGATGGACCTCAAAGGGCGCAACATCCGCGTCAACGTCATCAGCCCGGGATTGGTGCCCACGCCCGGCTACGACACGCTCGGCCTGAGCACGGAGCAGAAACAGGGCTTCATCGACGCGCAGGTCGCCACGATCCCCCTGGGCCGGGTGGGCACGACGGACGAGATCGCCCGCGCCGTGGTGTTCCTGGCCTCGGAGGACAGCGCCTTCGTCAACGCGGTCGAACTCTTCGTGGACGGCGGCAGGACCCAGGTTTGACCGACGAGCACGCCGCTCTCGTCGCCGACCACGATGTCGCCGGGGTTGACCACCATGCCGCCGACCGTCACAGGAACGTTGATCTCACCCGGGCCATTCTTGTAAGGGCCGCGATGCGTCACGCCGCGCGCGTATACCGGGAACGCTTGCACGGATGGAGCCTAAATCGCGGATCGCGCCGTCGATTACCATCCCCACAACGCCCAAACTCGCGGCGACCTCGGAGAGGATTTGCCCCGCGAGCGCCTGCGTGAGATCGCCACCTCTATCGATGACCATGACATCGCCGGGTCGGCGTCAGCATTCGAGTGGAGAGAGCCTCACGGGCAAATCCACCGTGATGATCGTGCCCCGCCCCCGGCCGGGACTCGCCGCGCGGACCGTACCGCCATGCGCGTCCACAATCGCCTTGGCGATGGCCAGCCCCAGTCCCAGCCCGCCGAACTGCTGCGCGATCGACGGATCGGCTTGTTCAAACGGCTGAAACACCTTTTCCAACGTGTCGGCTTCCATGCCGATGCCGGTGTCCGTGATTTCCGCCTCGATCCCCTCCGTGCCCGTCGCCCGGGTGCGCAGGTGGATTTCGCCGCCTTCGAGGGTGAACTTGGACGCATTTTCGAGCAGGTTCCTAAATACCTGCTGAAGCCGGGCGAAGTCCCCATGAATTATGTGGCGAGGAGCGTCGAGGCTGACTTCCAGCCGTTGCGTTTTGCCCTGCATGTCCGGCTTGCTTACCTCCACGGCGCGACGGATGGCCTCGTGCAAATCCATCGGCGCGCAGACCAGTTCGATCCTGCCCTGCGACAGGCGCGTGAGGTCGAGCATCTCGTCGATGAAGCGTGCCTCCAGGTCCACGTTGCGCTGGATCATCGCGTGCATTTGCCGGACCGGTTCGGGGAGATCATCTCGCCGTCCGAGCACGGCCAGCGCCATCGTGATGGGCATCAGCGGCGTGCGCAGTTCGTGGGAAAGCACGGCCAAAAAATGATCCTTGGCCCGGTTGGCAACCTCGGCGGCGGCGCGGGCGCGTTCGGTTTCCCGCAAGGAAGCCTGGAGTTTTGCGTGGCTTTGTTCGAGTTGGGTCCGCGCCTGCCGCATCTTCGTCTGGTCGCTGAGGATGTTGACGAAGCCGACGACCTCGCCCCCGGCCCCCGCGCGCATCGGCAGCAACGCGCAGGTGGTCCAGAAGAGGCTGCCATCCTTGCGCACCCGCCACCGGCCGCAGTTCGCGCGGCCGGTGGCGAGGGCTTCGGCGGCTTCCTGCTCCGGCAGCCCCGCCGCACGGTCTTCCGGCAGAAAAGTCAGGTCGATGCACTGGCCGATCATTTCCTCGGCGGAATAGCCTGTCAGGGCCGCCGCGCCCGGGTTCCAGCTCGTGACCCGGCGCTCGCGGTCCAGCGAGACGATGGCGTGCTCGTCCGCGCTTTCCACGATCAGGCGCAGGCGTTCCTGCGTGGCCGCGAACGCCGCCTCGGTTTCCTTGTGGTCATGGATGTCGGTGGCCGTACCGAACCAGCCGAGCACCCGGCCAGCACCATCCTTGAGCGGCACGTTGCGCCCCAAATGCCAGCGGTACATGCCGTCGGCGCGACGCAGACGGTATTCCGTGTCGAAGATTTCACCGGCTCCCAGCGATTGGTGCCAACTTTCCTTGGAAGCCGGCGCATCCTCCGGATGTACGATGGCCTGCCAGCCGAGGCCGACCGAACTCGCAAAATCCAGGCCGCTGTATTCGAACCAGCGCCGGTTGAAGTAGTCTGCCTTGCCGCCCGCTTCGTTGGTCCAGATGACCTGCGGCACGACATCGGTGAGCGTGTGGAAACGCGCCTCGCTCTCGAAGCGCGCTTCCTCGGTGGCCTTGTGGGCGGTGACATCGTGGGCGGTCCCCACGTAGCGCGTGAGCTGGCCGGTCTCGTTGAATACCGGGCTGATGGTCAGCTCGTTCCAAAAAGGAGTGCCGTCCTTGCGGTAGTTGAGCAACTCTCCGCAGAAAGATCGCCTACGACTCAACGCGGCACGGATCTGGGCCACCACGGCCCGGTCGGTCCGCGCTCCTTGCAGGAAGCGGCAGTTGCGGCCGACGATCTCCGCGTGGGCGTACCCGGTGATGGCACTGAACGCCGGGTTGGAAAAGACGATGGGCAGATCGGGTGCCCGCGCGTCGACGATGACCACGCCCGTGGTGACGTGCTCGATGGCCGCAGCCAATATTTCCAGGTGATCCTGCGGCCCGGACGGAGCGGCATCCCTCATAAAAAGTGGTCGGAAAGCGGGTTGCTCAGGGAGCGTTGCTCCGTTTTACGGTGCCAATGCCAACTCTTGCGATGCTTCCGCGAGCGCGGCGTCGAGTTCCTCGGGCTTGATCGGCTTGAGCAGATGGCGGCGGTAGCCCGCTTCCTGGCTCTTGAGTTGATCGGCACCCATGCCGAAGCCGCTCATGGCGATGGCGTAGAGCGGTCGAGGCAGTTGCAGGCGTTCCATGAGCAGCCAGCCGTTGCCGTCCGTCAAGCCGATGTCGGAGATCAGCACGTCGCAATCCGTCCCGGGCAGCGCGGCCAACGCCTTGGTCATGGAACTGGCCGTCAAGACGGTATGTCCCATCATCTCCAGGTACATCTGCATGTACTCCAGAGTGTCGCGATGGTTCTCGACCAGGAAAATGCGCAGCGGCCTTGGTTTGTGGTCAGAGTTCGACGCTATCATGGATAGAACCCTATTCGCCCGGACCCGGCATGCCGTTTGTAGCGTCGATCTTCTATCTCCGGGTCGCGGTTGCCCTTGGATCGGCGCATCCTCTCCTGCGCTAGCCGCTGACTCCTACCCCGGCGGCAAGCGGCAGGCTGACGATGAAGGTCGCCCCTCGGCCAAGTCCGGGGCTGCTGGCGTACAGGCTGCCGCCGTGCGCCTGCACCGTCGCCCTGGCAATCGCCAGCCCCAGCCCCAGGCCTCCAAACTCCTGGGCGATGGAGACGTTCGCCTGCTCGAACGGCGCGAAGATGCGTTGCAGGGCTTCCGCCTCCATGCCGATGCCGTTGTCGGTGACTCCCACCAGGATGTTCCCGGCCTCGTTGTGTGAACGAAGCCCGATCGCGCCGCCTGCCGGCGTGAACTTGGCCGCGTTTTTGAGCAGGTTCCAGAACACCTGCTGCAATCGGGCAAAGTCGCCGCTGAGGGTATGCTCGTCGGCTGCCAGCGCCACGGTGAGCCCTTGCCCTTTGGCCTCCAGGTCGGACGAGGAAACCTCGACCGCGCGCTCCAGGGCGGTGTGCAGGTCCATGGGTGCGCGCGCGATCTCCATCTTGCCGCGCGCGATGCGCGTGACATCGAGCATGTCGTCGATGAAGCGCGCCTCCAGGTCCACGTTGCGCCGGATCATCTCGTGCGCCTTGCGGATGGGTTCCGGGAGGTCCTCGCGCCGGTCGAGCGCGGCCAAGGCAATGGTGATGGGCATCAGCGGTGTGCGCAGTTCGTGGCTGAGCACGGCCAGGAAGTGGTCCTTGGCGGCGTTGGCGGCCTCCGCTTCGCCGCGGGCCTGCTCGGCCGTCCGGAGCGCCGCCTGGACGATTTCCTCGGCGTGTTTGCGCTCGGTGATGTCCACGAAGGTGAGCACCACGCCCTCGATGCGGTCGTCCAGTGAACGATAGGGCAGCAGCCGCACCAACAGCCAGCTGTTCCCGGGTCCGACCACCTCGCGTTCCATGGGCACGAGGGTGCGCAGCACCTCCCGGGCGTCCGCTTCCAGGTCGGGGTAGTCCACCTGGTGCTTGAGGTGGCCCAGCGGCCGGCCCGCGTCGCTGGGGATCAGGTTGAAGAGCGGCACCGCGAAAGGCGTGTAGCGCAGCACCTTCAATTCCCGGTCCAGGAACACCGTGGCAATCGCCGTGGCGTTCATCAGGTTGTGCAGGTCGTTGTTGGCGTGGCCGACCTCCGCGACGTTGTGTCTAAGTTCCGCGTTGACGGTGTTCAGTTCCTCGTTGAGCGACTGGAGTTCCTCGCGGCTGGTTTCCAACTCTTCCGAGGCGGACCTCAACTCCTCGTTCATGCTCTGGAGTTCCTCGTTGCTGCTCTTGTACTCTTCATCGCTCGCGTGCGAACGCTCCACCGTGTCGCGCAACCGCGCACGGGCGGCCTCCAGTTCGCGCTCCAGATGGCGCACCACCACCTCGGCATCCGCCGGCGTGGAAGCCGCAACGGCCGCCACCGCCGTGTCCAGGTTCCTGGCGGCGAAGCTGACCAGCACGTAGCCAGGGGCGAGTTCGGCGGCAGGGACCACGCGCAGGTCCACCAGCCTGGAGACTCCTTCCTCCAGTTCGACCGCCAGGCCCAAAAGCTCAACCGGTGCGTGGGTTTCCTCCATGCGCAGCAGCGCCGCCCGCAGGTCCATGCGCAACGCGGGCAACACCATCTGGAGGAAGTTGGTCGTGGCCAGGCCGCCGGATGGGCGCAAAAAGCGGCCCACGTTCTCCGAGAGGTGCACGATGTCGCCCTCCGCATTGACGATCAAGGACGGCGGCGCGTAGCGCTCGGTGAGCTTGAAGTGCAGTTCGGCCAAGCCGGCCTGCCCCTCTTCCGCGGGCTGGCGCGACGGCGAGGCAAACGGACCGGCCACGTCGCGCACGAGGGCGGCTGGCGGTACGGAGGGAGCTTCCTTGATCTGGGCCTGGAGCGCACGCACGAGCCTGCTCGTGCCGGCAGGCACCGGCAGGCCCACGCGCGCCGTGGCACGGCGCACGAAGAGGCAGTGCTTTTTGTCCGCCATGGCAAAGAGGGTCTTCTCCTCGTCCACCGACTCGGCTGAGCCGAGGAAAAGTAGACCGTCGGGTTTCAGCGCGAAGTGGAACACTTCCAGCGCCCGGGCTTGCGCTTCCGTATCCAGATAGATGAGCAGGTTGCGGCAGCTCACCAGATCCATGCGCGAGAACGGCGCGTCCTTGAGCAGGTCGTGCTGGGTGAAGAGCACGGTCTCGCGCAGTTCCCGGCGCACGCGGTAGCCGCGTGCCTCCCTGGTGAAAAAGCGTTGCAGACGTTCCTCGCTCACGTCGGCGGCGATGGTCGCCGGGTACAAACCGGCGCGCGCCGTCTGGATGGCCCGCTCGTCCAGGTCGCAGCCAAAAACCTGGACGGTGGGCGGATGCTCCAACTGCCGGGCGTGCTCGTGCAAAAGCATGGCCAGCGAGTACGCTTCCTCGCCCGTGGCGCAGGCGGCGCTCCACACCCGCACGGTGTCGCCGGCCCCCTTGCCGGCAAAGAGGGTCGGGATGCGCTCTTCGACGACCGCGAAGGCTTCCCGGTCGCGGAAGAAATTCGTGACCGAAACCAGTAGATCCTGCAAGAGCGCCCCCGTTTCGCCCGAGTGCGTGCGCAAGAAATCCAGGTAAGCCGGTAGGGTGGCCGCCTCGTTGATCTGCATGCGCCGGGCGACGCGGCGCAGGATGGTGGCGCGTTTGTAGTAGGTGAAGTCGCGCCCGGTGCGAGTGCGCAGCAAACCGAGCACGTCGCGCAGGGCCTGTTCGTCCTGGTTGGGCGTGGGTGGCGCGGGCTTGGCCGGCTGCGGACCCTCCTCGGGCGGCAAACGCAGGAGATTTTCACTGGAACAATAGCGCAGGAGACGCCCGGACATGTCGGCGACGGGCAGCACCCAATCGACCATGCCAGTGTCGATGGAGGCGCGGGGCATGGAGTCTTGATCGGCCTCGCCCGGGTCTTGGGCGATGGTCAAACCGCCACGCTCCTTGACGCGCTTGATGCCGATGGCCCCGTCCGAGTCCGCGCCGGACAGGACGATGGCCACGGCGTGCGGTCCGTGCGTGTCGGCCAGGGAGCGGAAAAACAGGTCCACCGCCACGCGTTTGCCGCGCTCGGGTTCCAGCCGGGTGAGCCGCAGGTGGCCGTCCGTCAGCGTCAGGTGCTTGGCCGGCGGGATGACGTAGACGTGATCAGGCTGGAGCGGCTCCCCGTCCTCGGCCGCTTTGACCGGCAAGGAAGTCACGCCTTGCAGCAGTTCGGGCAGGGTGCTCGCGTGCTCGGGCGAGAGGTGGAGGATGACCACGTAGGCGACTCCGGTGACGCCAGGCGGCAGCGCCGCGAAGAAGCTCTTGAGCGCCTGGATGCCGCCGGCCGACCCGCCCAGACCGACCACCGGCAACTGGCGGTAGCCACGGGTGGGCACCACGTCGTCCACCTCTTCCTCGCCGGCATCTGGCGCGACCACTGGCAAGCTCGAAGGGAACGCTTCCGGCTGGATGCCGTTTGCTTCTTCGTCGCGGCGGGGCTGCTCACTTTCGATGGGCATATTCCTGGAGGCTTGATTGGTAAACCGTTGCCGCCGCCGAGGGCGCTCCGTCTGGGTATAACATCATTTCGCCAAATACCGCCCGAAAAATCGTGGCGCGGTTCATGGAGGCGACGAAGCCGCTCTTGGCACTCGCCTGGTTGGGCGCGCCGGACCGGTCACTGACACGCTACGTCTTGGATCGCGTTGCCCTTGCTTCTGAGATTGCCCGGATCAAGTAGACAGCAGCTCGGGGTGGAGGCAGATCGACCCCATGAGCAGCGAAGCAGATAAAACCAAGACAGGAGCCGCCCATCGGCCCTACGACGAAGCGTTCAAGCGGGCGGCGGTCGCGCAGTGGCAAAGCGGCGTGCCGGC
>CALMVM010000478.1 GCA_937873255.1 uncultured Verrucomicrobiota bacterium
CTAAACAACCAAACGCCCAGCCCCACGCTGTCTACGAAAGCGGGGCAATCTCAGTCGAGACGCTGGTGTCCACCTACGCGGACATGGGCACGGACTTGGCGAAGGAAAAGCGCGCGCTGACCACGATGTGGCACCGGCGCGAAAAGCAGTTGGAGCGGGTCACGGGTTGCATCACCGGCCTGTATGCCGACGTGCAGGCCATCGCGGGGGCGGGGGCCTTGCCGCAACTCGCCCCGCTGGAACTCTCCTGCCTGCTCGACGAGGGCGGCAGCGGCGGCGCGGGCGAAGCGCGCTTCCAACGACCCGCGCTGACGTAACTCGGTCCTATCTTCATTGCGAGGCAAACCACATCTGCGGCTGTTGCGGTTGGCCCGAGCTGTGGGGGTGGCGCTACCATCACAAGATCTTTGCATGGTTCTCGACAGAGAGAGCGAGACCGTGCACGCGGATTACCCGGCTATATGTCGCTTGGCCGGGCTTCCGTCCCTTTCCGAGCTTTCCTGGTATCATTGATCAAACTCACATCTTTATGACGCCAAGCGGTCACATTTCCGATGCAATTCACTCTTCAATTCTTACTGAAGATCAGCAGGACGCCTGCGCGCGACTGCTGGCTCTCGCACGCGTGCGGGCCAGCACGACCGAAGCTGCGCTCCCTACCGGCGTGCTGGGACGGTGGAACGTGCCGCTTTTGATTGGTCCGGCGGGCAGCGGTAAAGGGTTCGTGTGTGAAGAAGTCGCCCGCCGACTCGACCCCCAAGTTCCCTGCCGTCGCTGGGATGTGGGTTCGTGGATCATCACCGCTAATCGCAGCAGCGATACGACATTGGAACAAATCCAGGCGTTCATCGAAACCCACCCGGCGGGCTGCGTCGTCCATCTGTCTGAGGTGGACGCCCTGGCAGCTAGGCTGGAGCGCAATGTGGGCTACTATCAGGCGATGGCCAGCGAGGTTGCCCGGTTTCTGGATCGCGCTTCCATGCGTCCCGTGCGTTTTGCCAAGCGCGATGGTAGCGAGGAACCGAGAGCAAACGTGCTAGTAGTTGCCGCCGGCTGTTTTCCGTCCTTGTGGGGAGAAGCGCCATCGGCGACCTGCAAGGCGCGGATATGTGGAAACTCGCGGATCAGGAACCTTTGGCTGGCCCCGCCGCCGTGGCCAAGTGGCTTTTGGAACACTCGCACCTGCCTGCCGCCATTTTACGTCGTTTTGCCCCCGAGCCGATGATCCTGCGTCCAATTGACGACGAACAGGCCGCACGGCTAGCCGTCCGCCTGCGCGATAACCTGCCGCCCATGCTGGACGGTCTCGGAGTGGACGAGTTTGGCGAAGCTCTACGAAGCCCGTCGGGCTGGCGGGCGGTGGCGGCACTCATCGAACGGGCGTGGGTGGACGGCCACGCAGACCCGTCCGTGCCCGACATGGATCAGCGGGTTCCTAAACTACAGGAGACATTGCCCGAGCCACCGAAGGCCAAAGCGTCTAAAGTCCAACAGCCCGTGCGCTTGGGCGAGAGGCTCGGGCTGCCCTCCAACCGCTCTCGTCTGATGGCCAAGGCGCGGCGACTGGGGCTTTGCAGGGCGACTGACTTTGAGCGTCTGGCGATGGCAAGAGGCTACTTCCTGCCGAGCGAAGACACCACTGCGACTGTCAGGGCCAAAGAAATCGCACGAAACGAGTTCACGGATTCGGAGTTGGCAGCTGCCCTGATCTCGCCCTGCCTGGAATACAGTGAAAGCGCGATCTGCCGGGGCGCGCAGATGCTCGGCGTGCTGCTGGTTGCTCTCAACCCAGCGGTGTTCGTGTACGAGGTGCGCCGGGGGCGGGGAGAGGCAGTCCTGCGCCATGTGGCCCGGATCGGACGAGAACTCGACCCGCACTCCCGGCTCTGGCGTGAACTTTTGATGATGCTGCCCTCGACATTGATGATGTCCAATCTTCCCTCCGGCATCGTGCCAGACGCAGCTATCCGGCACATTTTCCTGGCCGTCCGGCCCTGACGATATAGCCGGTGCGAGTAACCTTTTACCCTGAAAGGCACGGACGCTATGGCGTCGGCTGTAGTTCCGCCGACAGGACGTAATCGCCGTTGATGTGCTGGGCCACCGCGCCCTCAATGCGGTGGTTGAGCAGCAGCAAAGGCAGATCGTGGTGCGTCCAGCCGTGTTGCAGGCAGTACACGAGGAAGCCGGACGGGGTCTTGCCCTGTGGGTCTTTGGTCTCGCAATGTGACCAGTTCGCCGTCAGGTTGCCCACTGGCGGCTCGGAACTATCAACGATGGGGATGGCGTTGTCGTTGGACGTCGAGGCGGGCAGGTTCAGGGGCAGAGAGGAGGCCAGCTTGGTCGTGTACTCGACGCGGAAGCTTGGATCGCTGGGCAGGGTCAGGGCGAACGCGGCCACCCGCGCGTCGCTGCCGGGCGGCGGGTCCACGAAGCGCACTTCCGCGAGCATCGTCTTGCCGTTGCGCGTGACGTTGCCCCGGTAGGTCGTGCCGGGTCGGGTGGCGGCGGCGAGATCTTTTTGGTGGCTGGCCTCGATGGTGGCCTGCTGTTGCTTGGCCGAGGCGATGGCCTCGCGTTGGGCCTTGAGGAATGTTTCGCCGTCCGCGCCACCCTTGACCATCGTGGGACCGGTGAACGCGGAGCGTGGCTGGCCGAAGGCTGGCATCGTCAGATCCACGTTGCTGAATTGCCAGTGGTCCACTTGCCACTCGGCGGCGACCTTGCCGTAGATCGGGGCCAGCGGCTTGTCCTTGGCCTGGGCAACGACGAGCAGTTGCGGCACGGGCGACACAGGAGCGTTGACCTTGAACTCGCCGTAAGCGCGGGCATAAGGCGAGCGGGCGTAGGCGTTGCGCCAGGTAATCAGGCCGTTGAGTTCGTTGACCAGCGCGTCGATGGCCTGGGCGTCCTCGGTCGGTGGCAGGCTCAGCAGGTCTTCGACCGGCACGAGGGTGAGCTTGACGTTGACCAGCCAAACGTTGCTGTCGGGCGATGTGTTGGGCATCCGCACAGGCGGGTCGGTTTTCAGGTCGCCCAGCCGCATGGGGGGGCCGAGCGTGGAGCGCAGGAAGGCGGCGAACTCTGCGTCAGTAGGCCGACGCGCGTGCTCATCGGAAGAGCGAGGATGTTCCGCTTCCGGTGAGGCTGCTGGTTTGCAGCTTGCGAGAGCAACGAGCAAAGCAGGAACGAGAACCGGACCCAAAATCCGGCGAAGGGCAGAGGTCATGAACCACATTCTCCAAGAGATTACGGGAGTAAGTCATGAAGTCAACGCCACATATATGGTGGCAAAATATGGAGAGGTTCGTGTGCGCTTGGTCATTTCCATGCGCGGCAGCGTTGCCACCCTCCATTCCGCCGATTATTCGCTCATCCGTGCTGAGTTGATTGCCATGCGCGTGCGCGCGGGCCTGACGCAACGCAGCTTGGCGGCAAAACTCCGTTTGCCGCACCAGTGGGTTGGCAGGAGCGAACTGGGCGAACGCCGGTTGGATATATTGGAAACGATGGCGTGGTGCCACGCTTGCGGAGAAGACGCCGCCGCTTTCATGGCTCAGCTTCAAAAGCGGTTTGGTGTTCCTTACATCGTCTCGCAGAACACTCGGAAATAGCAGGACTGTAAGGACTACGAAGCGTTTCCGTCGGTAACAACTGAACGGGCTTTTCTGCTTGGAACCGTACTCTCGGCACTGCCCGACTTATTTCCCGCGACCCTTCCTCCGACGTGGCGGCCACGTCGGTCCGCCCTGGCTCTGTCCCTGGCGGGGCCGGGCGACCGGAAGGGGGGCATCCGCCCCTTTCGCGGGAGTAAGTCTCGTTTCGGCGCGCGGACTCGAAACAAACTCGACCATCTGCGACCAGTGTCGCATGGAACGACCGGCAAAATATCAGTCCTGCTGATTCCCTTCCGCCTTCCAGCGTTTGTCGGCCCGCCGGCGCGCCAGCAAAATGGTCTCTTCGGTCAACTCCTCGTCGTCGGCGAGGTTGCATTCCTCCAGGACCAGATCGCGCCAACGCTGAGTGGCCTTGGCCCAACCACGAATTTGTTTTTCCAGTTGCGTTTGCAGCCAGCGATCCGCCAAGGACAGGTTGCGCCGCAACGACTGGCGCGCGAGGTCCACCATCGGGATGGGGTCATTGGGTTTGCGCCGCTGATCGACCTGATGCAAGCACCCTTCCACAAATCGGTTTACCAACTCGTTGGGACTGATCTTCACCACAGCGGCAAGATCGATGACGCGCGCGGTCAGGCGGTCGTGGATCATAACGGTGACGCGCTTTTTCTCTGAGATCATGGGCACTCAGATTATGAGTTGACCCTGAAAAGATCAAGACATGAAGCCCAGTCATTTTTGCTACATACCATCTCACACCTTCTCTGTGACCGGCACATTTATTGCTATAAACCGCTTGCCTTAACCACATGAAAACTACGCATCGAAAGCTGCGCTTCCGCAATGAACAACGACCACCGAGAGTTTTTGAATCTCCGCCGCCTGCCCGGCTCCATTGACGCCGAGCAGACCGCGATCCTGTTGGGCATCCCCGTCACCTGCATCGCTATCTTGGTTAAAAAAGGGTTTCTCAAACCGCTTGGTAAAGCCATCGCCCATAACGCGCCGCGCAAGTTTGCTTCTGCCGACGTTATCGAGCTGATGCAAAACGCCGATCAGATGCACAAAATGCAGCATTACATCAGTTCGCACTGGCGCGAGCGCAACGGCACTCGGGCCGGCAGAAACTTCGAGTTAGCCCGACCCGGCAGGATTTAAGGGGTTTCGTCCGCACGTTTCCGAAGAGGAAACCGGAAACGTGCGGACGGATGGGCCACCAAGCACGGATAGAACATTTCTACTTGTTCACAGCACGCCGGGTTTCTTCCTTTGGCTCGTGTATCGTTGGCGGAGGAAAGGGAACAACGTTGGCGAGTTGGTTGGCCTCGTAATCTTCTAGGCAAGGACTGGTCACGACCGCATGACGTTGGTAGGACTCCGTGACCGCCGGGCTTTGGTGCCCCAGGGCCGCTTGCGCGAACCGTTGCGGGAAGCCCGCCTGCGCGGCGCGACCGGCCCAGGCGTAGCGGTAGCTGTGCAGGGAAGCCTTCTCGATCCGCAGAAGTTTGCAGCGGCGGTAGAACTCGGAGGCGCGATCCTTCGATTTCTGTTGTGCAATCTTCGGGAAGAGCCACCCGCTCTTGGGCAACTCATTGAGTAACTGCTGCATCGTCGCTCCCACCCGCTGGCACGCCGGCGGCGCGTCCTCGGGCAGTTTGCCGCGCCGGTAGGCAAGCACCTGTGCTTCGATGTTTTCGGCGCGCAGATGCGCGATGTCGCCTTGCGAGCCGCCGGTCATCCAGAGCATCTGGTAATACGCCCGCCGCTCGGGATTGTTCTTCTCGGCATCAAGGATGCGCTGGTGTTCCTCGGCGGTGATGCCGCGCTTGGGGTTCTTATTGACCTTTGGCCACGCGGCTTTAGCCATGATGATCCACGGCAGCCAGTTCAGGTCTTCGGCATGATGAACGAGTCTGCGCAGGTAGTGATTGACAGATGCCTTGCCGCTAGAAAGCACGCGCAGCAAATC
>CALMVM010000479.1 GCA_937873255.1 uncultured Verrucomicrobiota bacterium
GACATAAATGAGGATCATCTTGGGCAAGGTGAGGAAAACGAGCAACCACGCCCCCACCCCGTAGGCGAACCAGCGCAACTCCGCCGACGCCAGGAAACGCCCGTGCAGCGTCGCGCGGGCGAACTCGTGCCAGAACGTCTGCCCCGCCACCCAGCAAACGGGCAGCAGCAGGAAACCAGCGACGGCCTTCAGCCAACGGGTCGGCACGGTCCAGGAGGAACCATTGGACGTGGCGGTGGCCCGCATGCGCCGCACGGGGCGAGCGGACCGCTTTTTCGTACCCGAAGGTTGGAGCGCGAGACGGCGGCCATTGGTCGCGCCGGTCCCGGCGCGAGGGTCGGAGCGTTTGGGGCGAGCCATCGATCTACCCGCGCCATTTCGCCGTCCCGACTCACTCCGAAGCAAGCAAAAACGGCAGCCGACACGCGTTTTCCGCGCCGGCTGCCGTTGGAAAAGGCTGACCCCGGAAGGGGTGACGCCTCGTTGATTCGGGTCGCTTAGTGGTTGGCGACCGCCGACTTCTTGGCGAGCCCCTGGGCCATGCTCAGGTGGCCCTCGATGACCGTGAGGGTCTTGCTGACATACGCGGCGAGCATCTTGTCCTTCACTTCGGCCTTGGCCTCTTTGTATTCCTTCACGTCCATCTGGTGGTCGGACACCGCGTGCTTGATGTACGCCGTGTCAAACGCAGTGCCGGACAGGGAGGTCAACTGCGCGTAGAACGCCTTGTCTTCGTCCGAAGGATTCGGCGACGGCACCGAAACGCTGTGCGCATCCTCGATCTCGGAAAGATCGGAGTTCGCCTTCTTGTGATCGGTGATCATATGCTGGGCGAATTCCTTCACCTCTGCGCTCTCACTTTTCTTGAGGGCCAGTTCGCCCGTCATGACCTCGGCCGCATTGCCCGCCAGCGCCTTGTTGATGAACTGTTTTTCCTTGTTCGTCAGTTCCGTGGCGACTTTCTCAGAAGCTTTCTTCTTCGGCACGGTCGAATCCGTCTTGAGACGATCCGTCTCGCCCTGGTTCTGGTCCGTGCTGACTTCGCCCGCAGTGGTGGGCGGCGAGCCTTTTTTGCTTTCCTGGGCCGTGGCGGCGCGGAACGGCAGGGCCGTCAGCGCACAGCCGACGCCGAGCGCCAGCAGCGAACGGGACGAAATTAGGGAGGATTGAATTGGGGTTTTCATGGGATCGAACTTGCGATTTGGTTTGTTCCCGCCGCTCCGGAGCGGACGGACACTCACTGAATCGCGGCGACCCATCCGGATGGATTTGGCGACAATGCAGAGCGAACAAAAAAATCGGGCGCGGGATGCGGAGAAACTTCCTCCCGCACGCCGCGCCCGTCGTTCGCTCGGCAAATGGACCGTCCGCCTACGCGCGACCCATGTACGCGCCGTTGGCCGTCGAGATTTTGACCATTTCGCCCTCTTTGATGAACAGGGGCACCTGCACGATCTTGCCGGTTTCCAGCGTGGCCGGCTTCTGGACGTTGTTCGCGCTGTCGCCGCGCACGCCGTCGGCGGATTCGGTCACCCGCAGGTTCACCGAACTGGGCATCTCGATTTCCACCGCCTTGCCCTCGGCGTAGAGCACCGTCACGGGCAGATTCTCGGTGAGGTAATCCTTGCCCGCTCCGACCAGCGCTTCGCTGAGCACCGTGTCCTCGTAGGTCTTCGGGTCCATGAAGTGATACTCGTCCTTGTCCTTGTAGGAGAACTCCAGCGTCTCGCGGTTGACCTCCACCAATTCGACTTTTTCCGTGGACGAAAACCGCACGTCGCTGCTCTTGCGCGTCTTGATGGAGCGGATGATGGCGTGGACGAACGCGCGCAGGTTGCCCGGGGTGCGGTGGGTGACTTCGAGCACGATGTAAATGTCGCTGTTGTAGCGAATCGCCTGGCCTTTGCGGAGATCGTTTGCGGCTGCCATAAAGAGGGAGAGAAAGGGTTAAAAGAAGGGGGAATCGAGTGTCACAGCAATTTGAGCCGCGTCAAGTCCTGCGTATCGACCAGCCCGACCGGCCGGCGGTCGGCGTCCACCACGACGAGATCGTCGATGCGCGAGTGTTCGAGCAACGGGAGGATTTCCACCGCCAGCCGTTCGCCGTCGATGGTCACGGGGCGCGGGGTCATGAACTCGCCGACCGGCCGCGCGCCGAGGTTCTCGGGTCCGTGCTGGAAATGCCGGGCGAAATCGCCGTGGGTAAAGATGCCCGCCAGCCGCCCATCCGCATCGACCACCACCGCCGCACCGGCGCGCGCGCGGGCGATCGCCGCGAGCACTTCGCCAACCGTCTGCCCGGGCGTGACGACCGCCACGTTCTCACGCGGGCGCATGACCTGCCGGACCTTCAGAAGCAGGCTGCGCCCCAGCTGGCCGCCGGGGTGGAATTTGGCGAAATCGTCCTTGTCGAAGCCCCGCGCCTCCAGCAGGACCATCGCCAGCGCGTCCCCGAGCGCGAGCATGACGGTCGTGCTGCTCGTCGGCGCGAGGTTGAGCGGACAGGCTTCCTGCGTGACGCTCACGTCCAGCCACGCGTGACTGGCGAGCGCCAGGGTGCTGTCCGCGCGGCCGGTCAGGGCGATGAGCGAGATGTTGAAGCGCAACAGCGCGGGCAGCAGGTTGACGAGTTCGTCGGTTTCGCCGCTCGCGCTCAGCGCGAGCACGACATCGCCGTCGGACACCACGCCGAGATCGCCGTGGAGGGCGTTGAGGCTGTTGAGGACGACCGCCGTCGAGCCGGTGCTCGTGAGGGTCGCGGCGATCTTTTCGCCGATGTGGCCGCTTTTGCCGACACCGATGACGACGATCTTGCCCCGGTTTTCCAGGCAACGGAGCAAGAAGGAAATCGCGCGTTCGAGGGCCGCGCCGTCGAGCCGGTCGCGCAGACGATGCAGCTCGGCGATTTCCAGGTCGAGGACGCGGCGGGCTTTATCGAGGTAATCCACGGCTACAACAGGAAATGACGGAAATCAGACGGTCGCTTCCTCGTCGCGGAAGCGGACCAGCAAGGCCGACAGTTCGCGGATCGCCGCCTCGGCGTCCGGGCCGTCGGCTTCGAGGGTGAAAACAGCCCCCTGGTCGAGGTTGGCCATGAGCACTTCGAGGATGCTTGTCGCCGCATACGATGCCCCGTCCTTCCGCAGGACGATGGCCGTCGAGGGATGCCGCATCGCGCAACGCACGAACTCCGCCGCCGGCCGGGCGTGCAGGCCCAGCACGTTGAGCACTTCGAGTTCGACGGTTCGGGCCATGGCAGACGCCAACCTAAGGCCGGACCGCCCGCCCGGCAAACCGCTGCCGCCGGCCGCCGGTTTTTCGCCGCCGCATACGGCCCGGGCGCGGACGCCGCGCGTTATCTTAATGACGAGCCACCCCGATTCCACTAGAAAGACCTCCAACCACCGGGATCGCCCGTTTCAACATTCATGAAAAAGCCCATCCTGCTCGCCGCCCTCACCGTCAGCCTGTTCGCGTTGTCCGCCGCCGAGGCGCAGACTGCCGATGGCACAACCGCAAAGAAACGCCGCACCACGACCGCGACGGTCAGCGCGCGTGACAACGCCGCCCTCGCCAATCGCCTGCGTCGGATTGAAGCCAGCACGCGACAGATCACGACGACGGCACCGCAGGGCTCGCGCATCGACGGCAGCGTGTCGCGCGCCGCCCGTTCCGGCAATCCCCTCCAGATGATCAATCCGTTCGCGCCGAAGGAATACGGCGACGGCACGGACGTGACCCGGCGTGAGTCGGACGACCCGTACCAGCGCGCGCAGGGCTTGCGGCTGGTCGCGGTGGAATTCTGATCCGCCGTGGAAGGCAGTCCGAGGGTCGCGTGCTATTGCGCGACCTTCCTCAAGCTGGAGATGCTGCACATCTACCGGCAGATCCGGGAAATCCGCCGGTTTCCGATCACGGTTTTTACCCAGAAACGGGAGAACGCGGACCGGTTCCCATTCGAGGATGTCGAGGAGATACCGCGTGGCAATTGGCGTTGGCTGCGTCGGATCGTCGATCAGCAGTGGCTCGGGCGTCCGCTGTTATTGAGCGGTAGTGAGACGGCGCGGCTGCGAACGGCGCTCGACGCCCGCCAATGTGCCCTGCTGCACGTTTTTTTCGGGAACATCGGCGTGCAACTCCTCCCGCTTTTGAGAGACCGTCGCCACTGGTGGCCGGTGATCGTGTCGTTCCACGGCGCGGACGTGCTGGTCGAACTGGACAAACCTGCGTACCGTCGGGCGGCGTTGGAAGTTTGCGGACGCGCCACGCTGATCCTGGCCCGTTCGCTCTCGTTGGTGGACGCCCTCGGCGCGCTCGGCTGCCCGACGGACAAAATCCGGCTTAACCGCACGGGGATTCCCCTCGCCGAGTTCCCGTACGCGCGGCGAGAAAATCCGGGGGGGCGGTTCCGCCTGTTCCAGGCATGCCGCCTCATCGAGAAAAAAGGGCTGCCGACCACGTTGCGGGCGTTCGCGCGTTTCGCCAACGCCTTCCCCGATTCCAGACTGACCCTCGCCGGAGATGGTCCGATGGAAACGTCCCTACGCCAACTCTCCGCCGAACTCGGCGTCGCCGACCGCGTGGAATTCACCGGTTTCCTGCGCCAGGACGAACTCCGACGCCGGTTGTACGAATCGCACCTGTTCCTGCACCCGAGCGAGATCGGCCGCGACGGTAACCAGGAAGGCGTGCCGAATTCGCTCTTGGAGGCGATGGCGAGCGGCCTGCCCGTTTTTGCCACGACGCACGGCGGCATCCCTGAAGCCGTCGAACACGGCGTCAGCGGCTGGCTCGTGGCCGAGGGCGACCACGAGGCATTGGGCCGGGCGCTGGTCGAGTGCGCCTCCGCCCCGGACCGATTGGCCGCGATGGGCGAGGCGGCGGCGCGCGCGGTGGCCGTCCATTTCGACGCCGCCGCCCAAGCGCGGAATTTGGAAGATTGCTACGCGGAGGCGATCCGACTGGCGGGACCGACGCCAACCGCTTGAAAGCGATTGCATTCCACGCTGCGAACCGGTAGGAGGTTCTGACCCGGACCTGCCTGGTCGCGGCGGCGGACGAGTCGCATGGCCCACGACGTATTCATCTCGCATTCTTCCGAAGACAAGCTGGCCGCCGAGGCGGTCTGCGCCGCCCTTGAACAAGCACGCATCCGCTGTTGGATCGCCCCGCGCGACATTTCGCCAGGCGCGGATTGGTCGGCCTCTATCATCCACGGGATTGGCAGTTGCCGCGTGCTTCTGCTCGTTTTCTCCGCGCACGCCAATGCCTCGAACCACGTTCGGCGTGAGGTGCAGCACGCGTGCGACCGAGGCTTGGCGGTCATCCCGTTTCGCGTGGAGAATGTCCAGCCCACCGGGGGAATGGAGTTTTTTCTCGGCACCCTGCATTGGCTCGACGCGCTGACGCCGCCGATGGAGCGCCACCACGCGTTATTGGTAAAGTCCATCCAGACGCTTTTGCCCGTCATCACGGAGTCGGTCGCCGCGATGGGTCCAGCGGTCGAACCACCGGCGAATTTGCTCCCTCAGCCGATTTGGACAAAAGGCGAAAGTCGATGGTGGCGGCCTTGGATCGGCTGGGCTGTCGCAGTCCCGATCGCGGTGATCCTCGCCATTCTTTTCGTGAAGTTCGGGGGGGGCCGGACCCAACCCGCC
>CALMVM010000480.1:0-1796 GCA_937873255.1 uncultured Verrucomicrobiota bacterium
GCACGAAGAAGATGCCGTCGGCACAGGTGCGATCCGGCACGCGGGGCCGCCCACCATGCACAACGGACAACCGGCAAAAGGCGCGGGGCCGTGCGCGCGCAGCCACGCACGGCCTCGCGGCGCGTCGCCCGCCTGACCGGGTGAGAGGGCCAGCTTCAAAGCGCACCGAGCAGTCGTGGAAACCAGATGAATTTTGGTGTTCCAGCCTCCGCGGCTCTTGCCGAGGGACTGCGGCCCGTTTTTTTGCCCCCGTGCCGTCGGGATGGACCTTGAGGCTGGTGCTGTCCAGACTGACGACCTCGATCTTGACCGAGAGAATCTGCTCCTCTTGCAGGCGGGTGGAACACCCGCTCGAGGACGCCTTTTTTGCTCCAGCGGTTCAGGCGCGTGTAGAGCGTGTGCCAGGGGCCAAAGGCCGTAGGCAAGCCGCGCCATTTACAGCCGTGCTCCAGGGCGTAGAGCAAAGCGTTGAGCAACACGAAGTTGCCCACGCGCACGTTGCCGCGCTGACGTGGCAGGCAGTCTTTGATGCGCTCATATTGCTCGTGACTGAGTTCCTTCACCGCAGCCTACCGGAACAACGCGCAACCGACAAGAAGTGTTAACAGGCCCTAACCCCCCACACCATTAATCTTTACGCGATTTCCAAAATGGATTGGAACATTTTTGAATAAGTGCTTTTTCTGGCCCCCCTAGATTTTTGGGGTTTCGGTCCTGCTTTAACTTCCTCTTCAAAAGGAAAATACCGGCGGTCGGGGTCGAACCGACACTCCCTTGCGGGAACAAGATTTTGAGTCTAGCGCGTCTGCCAATTCCGCCACGCCGGCTTTTTGTTTTTCCCGCTTGTTCAGAGTGACTTACGCCGAGCAATCGAAAATGTCTTTTGCGTCTGTGCTACGCTTTGTGCTACTGTTCCGCCGTGGGACGGGAAGCAACGCCAAGCAACGCGGGCAGCCGCAAGGACGGCCAGAGTTTCGCGCCGGTGTATGACACCCGCAAGCGCAAAATTGTCGGGCTATGGCAGCGCGGCAGCCGCTACTACGCGCAGCTCCGGGTGGACCTCGGCAACGGGCGCACGGCCCCGCGGCGCATCCCGCTGGAGGCCGCCAATCTGGACGAGGCCAAAGCGGAATTGGAACGTCGGCGCACCGAGCGCCGAGACGGGAAGCTGCCAAAGACCGGCCACCGGCCGCGGTTCGACGATTTCGCCCGCGAGTACCTCGGCAGCGCCGCCTACGCCGAGAAGAAGCCTGGCACCCAGGATCTTGAACGCTGGGCCATCGGCCGCTGGGTCGAGCATCTGGGCGGCGTCCGCATCGACAAGATCACGCCGGCCCTGATCCACAGCTACCGGGAAAGCCGGCTCAAGCTCGGGCGCACGGCACGCACGGCCAACCTGGACACCATTGCCCTACGCAACGTGCTCAAGCTGGCGGTGGAGCGCGAACTCCTCGAGCGGCTGCCGGAAACCCGTCAGCTTCGTCAGAAGCCTTCGCCTAAGCGGGAGCTGCTGACCAAAGAAGAATTCGGCTCGCTCTTGGTCGCAGCCAACGAGAAGACCACGAAGAACAGCGCGCTCTTCCGGCTGTACCTGCGTTTCCTGGCTTTGACCGGCGCGCGTGAGAAAGAGGCGTTGGCCGTCCGTTGGAGCGACGTGGACTTTGCCCGCGAGATCGTCACCATCGGAAGCGGCGGGGTCGCCAAGAACCACCGCGAGCGCCGTGTGGACTTCTCTGGCGAGTTGAAGTCGCTCCTGGCTGAGATGCAAGCCGGCCGGCCGCCGGACAACTCGTGGC
>CALMVM010000480.1:1806-2970 GCA_937873255.1 uncultured Verrucomicrobiota bacterium
TTCCCCTCCCCCCAGCGCGGCACGCGCGACGTGGCCGCGCAGACGTTGCGTGAATCGCTTAAGCTCGTGCGGATCAAGGCGGGGCTGCCCAAGGTGGGGTTTCATGATCTCCGGCACTTCTTCGCCAGCGAGTGCGTCATGGCCGGGATTGACTTCATGACTGTGGCCTCGTGGTTGGGACACAGCGATGGCGGGATCTTGGTGGGCAAGGTTTATGGGCACTTGGCCGACACGCACAAAAAAGCGGCGGCGCGGAAGCTCAACTTTTTTTCGCCATGACAAAATCGACTCCAGCGGGCCGGGGCAAACCGGCAGCGAAAAAGCACCCCTTCTCGGTGGACGTTGTGGCGAACGTGGCCGTTTCGATTCTTCTCCACGGCACGAAAGATTTTAAGGATACGGCTTTATACGATGAGGCTGCTGACGTAGCGGTTCGCCTCCTGTATGCATGCAAAGGGCGGTTGGATGACGACGAGCTTCATCTGGAAAAGGATCGACAGATTGAGGCGCTCAAAGAGCCATATCGCCAAGACCAGCGCGAAAAAGACGCTTTGGGGAGGGATTTTAAGGAACGGGTTCCTTGGTTGAAAGGGCTTTTGCGTATCACCGGAAAGCGTTCCGAGACCGACGCCATCAAGCCATACAGACAATGGCTGTTTCACTACCAACAGCAGCGACACGCGGAGGCAAAACCGACAATCTACGACCCATACGTTCCGCCTAAAGCAACTCAGCTAACCGTCGAGGCGGCAATTGAAAAGGCGCGGAAGGACGGTTTCACTCCGGCGGAGGTAGTATGGCAGAAGCGTGTGTTCAAGAAATGGAGGACCACGCATCCACGAGTCTCTGGGTTGGATTCGGCCAAATAGTACGATGGTCCTCTTGACACAAAAATTCGGGGCGGAAGTGCGTTTAGAGGTAGATCCGGCTCCTTTTAAGATCGGCATGACTCCGGATTGATCGCTCGGCGCTCCGATAAGCCCCCCTGTCACTCCGATTTAGAGCTTGGCTGCTCGCCAAACGTGAAACGTCACAAAGCTACCTGATGGCATGCTAAATCAAGACCAAGCACCACCGAACAACATCTGCCCGTCTAATCTTTTTTCCTTCAGCGAGTATCTTCAAGGAAGGGGACTGACTCGGACAACTGGGTTCAGGTATCCC
>CALMVM010000481.1 GCA_937873255.1 uncultured Verrucomicrobiota bacterium
GTTGTGAGCCCAACGGTCAGCGCGCGCACCGGGATCGGGTTGGCATGCGCGAGGGTTTCCGCGCTCATCGTGCGGTGATATTGGAACCAGATCGTCAGCAAGCCGGCCGCAAGCGAGACGGCGAAAAATGGCAGGGTCCGGACCGCGTCACGCCAACCGAGCCGCCCTTTCTGCCACCATCCCACGAGCAGCAGCACGCAGGGCAGCATGACAACCGACGATTTGCTCAAGACCGCGAGAACGAATAGCCCGAGCGCGGCGGCATAGGTCCTCCAGGCCGCCGGCTCATCCCGACGCCCGTCCGCGCGCGGGTAGCAAATCAGGCTGCCGAGGTAGAACACCATCGACAACGTGTTCTTGCGCTCCGAGATCCATGCCACCGAGGCGACGTTGATCGGATGAATGACGAACAACATCGCGCCGAACCACGCGCCTGGCACCCGCAGGATCATCAACACGCGCCAGAGCAGGAACGCCGATGCGACGTGCAACGCCAGATTGACGAGATGATACCCGAGCGGGTCCGCGCCCCACAGTCGCCACTCCACCCAGAAAGAAGTGTTTGTCAGCGGGAAGTAATCGTAGGGGATCGTGCTGAACCAGATTTGCCGCAGACCCTCTGCGGACTGAAGCAATGGATTTTTGGTGATGAGCAGGTCGTCGTCCCAGAGAAACTCTCCGTCCAGCGCCGGCCAATAACAGGCGCAGGGCAACAACACGAGCGCCAGGATCTGAACGACCAGCAGCCAGTCAATACGCGCGGGAACGGAACGTTTCCGGATGCACTCAACGGGCTCGACGCGCGCGGGTTCCGCGAGGGCAACGGGTGCGGCGGTTGTCGTCATGCGATTGCCGTAGAAGCGGATCGCATGCCGGGAAGAGGCAAATCTTCCGCCGCTACCCCATCGAACCGATCTCGCGGATGAAATCGGGGAACGACTTCGCCTGCCGGATGGCAGCGTTGAGCTGGTCGAGCTTCTCGTCGTTGAACGCCTGGTTGAGCGACACCCGGCGCGTGCCTCCCGCGTGGTTGAACACCACCTCGTCCCAATGGATCGACGACACCTCGCTGTTGAATTTCGCCACCGAACGTCCCCGGAAGTACGCCCGCGTGGTTTCGGGTGGGTTGAAGATCGCGTTGCGCACGTCGTCCTCGCTGACGAAGCGCCGCATCTGCCCTTCGCGCAGGAGGGCGTAATGAAGACCCTGGTCGGTGGAAACGTTGTGATACTCCAAGTCGATGGATTGGAGCCACGGGTCGGTCCAGGCGAGGTTTTCCTCTTCCTTGAGCGTGGAAAGGAGAAAACGCTTCGCCACCCAATCCACGCGGTCACGGCAGAGCATCACGTCCTTTTCGAGGTCGTCGAGAACGCTCTCCCATTCGCGCAGCAGCCACGCCGTTTCCTCGTCCTTGCGGTCGCAATGGACCATCGCGGCGGCGAGATACATGCGCTGTACGTCCACGGCGCTGATCTTGCGACCGTCCTTGAGTTCGATGATCCAAGTGTGCGTCTGGTCGCGGCTGATGGCCTTGGTCGTCTCGATGGGCTGTGCAAACTCCAACTGCGGCGCTTTGCCGGCCTCGATCAATTCGAGGACGAGCGAGGTCGTGCCCATTTTCAGCGCGGTGGCGATCTCGCTCATGTTCGCGTCGCCGATGATGACGTGGAACCGGCGATACTTGCTGCTGTCGGCATGCGGTTCGTCGCGGGTGTTGATGAGCGGACGCCGGTTCATCGTGTCGATGCTCACGACCACGCTGAAAAAATCCGCCCGCTGCGAAATCTGGTAAAGCCCCGCCTGGCTGGCGACGCTCTCGGCCTCCACGCCCATCTTGCCCGCGCCGGCGAAGATCTGCCGCGTCACGAGAAAAGGCAGGATGTCGCTGACCACCCGGTCCCACGGGACGTGGCGGCTCATCAGGAAATTATCGTGGCAGCCGTAACTGTGGCCGATGAAGTCGGTGTTGTTCTTGTAAAGGCGGACCTCGCGGTCGGGCAGCAGCTTTTTATTCCGCCGCCGCGCGCATTCCGCGAGGATGCGCTCGCCGGCCTTGTCCTGCGCGACCACCTCCCGCAGGGTCGTGCATTCTGGCGTGGAATACTCCGGGTGCGCGTGGTCGTTGTAATACCGCGCGCCGTTGCTGAGCACGAGGTCGCTCTTGATTTCCTCGAAACTCAGCGGCCGATTCTTGTCGATCTCGAAGTACGCGGACTCGTCGGTGTCCTGCAACAATTCGACCGCGCGGAACTCCTCGCCCCTCGCGTCCTGATGCGGGTCTTCCAACCGGTAATCCCACTTCATGAGATTGCCGTGCTCGGTGTAACGCCGCACCAGTTCGATGGATTCGCTGACCACGTCCACGTTATCGATGCCGTCCACGGTGATCCCGTATTCCGTTTCGATCCCAAAAACGCGGTTCATCCCTTGGCTAGATAGTGTTGGCACGCAATGATGGACCGCGCCTCCGGTGACGGCGGCGCGGCGATGTTCAGATGACCGCGCGATTCGTTTTCGGACGCTGCTCGTCGCGCGTGCTGGCCCGTACGGGCGAAACGCGCACGACGTTCTCGGACTCGTAGTCGATCAGCTTCAACCAATCCTCCGTGATGTCGGTCGGCGGGAAGATGTCGTTCTCCGCGTATTCGGCATTGAGCGACAGGCTCAGGTCGCTTGCGCTGATGCCCTCCTCCGCCATTGTGGCGATGGCGCGCTTGATGGCGAGCCCCTTGGCGCGCTCGACGATGGACGCGATGATCGCCCCACTGATGAGATCGCCTCGATAGAGCGTTTCCTTACGCCCGCTGCGTAACGTGACTTCCAGGAACCGGTTCTCGTCGCGGTGGGTAAACTGCTGGTCGATCAGGCCCTCCACCAACTGGTCGATGGCCGCGCGCACGCTGCCAGCCTCTTTGACCATCGCGGGGTCGTACGGCAAATCCTCCGCGAGGTAGATTTTGTAAATTTCGCGCGCCCCCTCTTTCGTGGGTCGGTTGACCTTGATCTTGCGGTCGATCCGGCCGGGGCGGATGATCGCCGGGTCGATCAGGTCCGCGCGGTTGGACGCGAGGATGATGACCACGTCGTTGAGCGAATCGATGCCGTCCATCTCGGTGCAAAACATCGGCACGAGCGTGGACAAAATATTCGAGAAACGCGAAGCCCGGCGGGTCCCCAAGATGCTCTCGGCCTCGTCGATGAAAAGGAAAGGCAGGTAGCCTTCCTTCCGCTTCTCGCGTGCGGTGGCGAAGATTTCGCGCACCATCCGCTCGCTTTCACCAACCCACATGTTGAGGATTTCCGGCCCTTTGATGTGCATGAAGTATTCCTTCATCTTCTCGCCGGTCTTCTTTTCCAATTGCGCCGTGAGATTGTACGCGGTCGCCTTGCCGATGAGCGTCTTGCCACAACCGGGCGGGCCGTAAAGGAGGAACCCCTTCGGCGTCGTGTGGTTGAACTTGGCGAACAGGTCCGCGTGGATGAGCGGCAACTCAATGGCGTCCTTGATCGCCTGGAGTGCCTCCTGTTGGCCGCCGACCTTTTCCCACGGCAACTCGGGCACCTCGTCGAGATAATGATCCTCGCTCTTGGGGCGCTTCAGGACTTCGAGCGCCATGCGGTAGTTCGGATCGACGCGCACCTCGTCGCCCGCCTTGAGCGTCTCCTTGGCGATGGAACTCGCGCGTTGGAGCACGAGCGACTGCATGCCGTTTTCCTGGCCGACGCGCAAACGGTCGTCGCCGATCACTTCGGTGACCTTCGCCACCGGGCCGGAGACATCGAATCCCAACTCGCCGACGACCACGTAAGCCTCGTTGACGAGCACGCGCGTACCCTTCTTGAGCTTGTTGATGGAAATACGCGGATCGACGTTGCAATAATAGTCGGAACCACCCACGACAATCTGCACGGTCTCGCGATTGGGGCTACCGAGGAAAATGCCGATGCGGTTCGCCGGCGAAGTCACCTTCTTGATGACCTCCTCCATCTTTTCGATGGTTTGGCGCGCCTCGTTCATGGTGTCCTCCTGGTCGGCGACGTGCGCGCGGACATTCAGGAGGGCTTTGCGAATCGGATCGCCGATAGGCAGCGAGGCAATGGTGCGATCAAGGAGATCGAGAGCCGATTGGTCCTCCGAGCCGCCGTAGCTCGCGCCGTAAGGAGAATCAAACTCGTTGGGTCGGTCGGATGAATTCATGCGTCTTCTGCGAATACGATCAGAACTACAGACTACGACACTGACGGGGCTTGCAGGTTCAAAATACGCCTGCGCGAACGGAGGTGCAAACGGGCCATTCCAAGCCGCTGTCCACGAGAAGGTTCGGCGTCCGGGAGGCCGGGCTGGCCAGAGGAAATTTGCACCCCCTGGGACTCGAACCCAGAACCTAGTGATTAAGAGTCACGTGCTCTACCATTGAGCTAGGGATGCGTGATCGTGAGCTGCGCGGCTTGCATGTCACGAGCCGCAGATTATCGCGCGGCCGGACGCGTTGGCAAGTGACTTTTCGCACCGCGCCGGGGTGCTGAGGCGACGGACGAGTGGAAAATTCACCCGTTCGGCTGCATCTTGCGGCATGTCGAACGGAATCCCCCCCGCCCCGCGTCCGTTGGCCGGCCAGACGACGGTTGGCGTCTTCTACGACGGCAACTATTTCAACCACGTCAGCACGTACTACAAATATTCCCATCCCCGGCGCACCCGGTTGAGCATCGCGGGGCTGCACCGTTTCATCCGCGCCCACGTCGCGGGCAGCCTGTCGGAGGCGGCGGAGAAAACCGCGCCACGCCCGGTCGTTCCCACGTCAGCGCTCGGACGACGCGGACCGCGCGACGAACCCGAACGGATGCGCCGCTGCCAGATCGTGGACGCCCATTATTTCCGCGGCCGGCTGGCGGCGATGGAAGCGGCGGCGAAGGACTCGCTGCTCAACGAGCGCCTCTTCGAGGACGTGCTCATGAAGGAGGGCGTCACCACGCATTCGCTTCCACTGGTGCGGCGACGCGACCAGAGCCTCGCGGAGAAGGGACTCGACGTATGGTTCGCGCTGGAGACGTACGAGTTGACCCTGCTCAAACGCTATGACGTGACCGTGCTCGTCGCCTGCGACCGGGATTACCTGCCGCTCGTGCGCAAATTGAATACGCTCGGCGGCTGCGTGATGGTGCTCGGCTGGGATTTCACGCACACCGACGAGATGGGCGTCGAGCGCCAGACGGTGACCTCCGTCGATCTGCTGGCCGAGGCGGCCTATCCGCTGGCGATGCATGACATCATCGAGTCAGCCGCCCCCGACGACGCGCTCATCAACGGGCTGTTCGTCGATGACGCCATCCGCAACCGCGACCTGTCCCGCAACGCGCCCGGCTCCAACGGCGGCAATGGAATCCAGGACGAAACCCTGCACGATGTACCGCAAGGCTCGCCCAAGCTCGACCCCGAGCGCGGCCCCGAACACTCCGGGACGATCCAGACGCTCAAGGAAGGCTACGGTTTCATCAGCACGGAGGCGTCCGCGAAGAATTTGTTCTTTTCCTGGGCGGACCTTCAGGACGTGCCGTTCGACGGGTTGCAGATCGGCGACCGGGTCAGCTACCATCTCGGCTCCAACTTCAAAGGCGAGTGCGCGACGAACGTGCACAAACTCTGAGAAGACAGGCGCGCGATTTCGCCGGAAGCGTTCGTCACAAGGTCCTGATGGCTCTCCGAGCCGTCCGTAGATTTTCTGGCGAGGCGCTTCGTGCGCACGCAGATTATCCAAGCCAATCTACGGACGGCTCGGAGAGCCATCCCTACCTTGTGACGATGGGCGACCCGCGTTACGCTCCCGCCTTCCTCCATGCCCGCTACGCTGCCAGCAAAAAATTTTCCGCTGCTCGACCAGATCCGCGAGATCGGCCGTCAGGCGCGGGTGTCGGCCCTCGCGGTGGCGTTGTACGATTACGCGCTCGATCTGCGTTTCAGTGTGCAAGCGTCACGGGTTTTCCACGCGGCGAGCACGATCAAACTGGCGATTCTCTTCGCCTTATATCGGGCAGCCGAGACGGAGCGCGTCCGGCTGACCGACCGGTTGCACGTTCGCAACCGGTTCCGCAGCCAGGCCGACGGGTCGACGTTTTTCCTCCAGGCCGACCGCGACGGTGACCCGGACTTATACAAGCGCGTCGGGCGCACCGCGACGTTGCAGGAACTCGCCGAGACGATGATCGTGCGCAGCAGCAACCTCGCCACCAACCTGCTCCTCGACCACCTGGAAGTCCCGTTCGTCACGGAGATGCTGGCCGCCGCCGGATTGGAAGGCTTGCGGTGCGTGCGCGGCGTCGAGGACGAGGCGGCGTTCGCGCGGGGAATGAACAACAGCGTCACGGCCGACGGCCTGCTGGAATTTTTCCGGCGCGTCCACGAATCCCGTGCCCTCGGCGCGGAGAATCGTGACCGTCTTTTCGACATTCTTTTCCAGCAACGGTTCAACGCCATGCTGCCCGCCGGCATCCCCGATTCCGCCAAGGCCCGCGTGGCCCACAAGACGGGCGAGATTTCCACCGTCACGCACGACGCCGGGATGGTTTTCCTGCCCGGCCGCGCCCCGTACGCCCTGGTGATCCTCACCGAATACCCCTCCGCCGGTACGGGCGGCGCGCGCAACAAAACCGTCGCCGCCGTCTCGGCCGCCGTGTACGAATTCCTGCAAGCGGCGGGCTCCGCCGCGACGTCATGAACCAGACCACGCGTGATCTGCCCGTCGTCGATGCCTTGCGTCTGCCCGAGGAAATCCGCGCGTTGCTGCGCCCGGACGAACTCCTCGCCGACCGCGCCGGCCGCCAGCATCGCCTGCCGCGCTTTTTTTACGAGGTGCGTAGCTGGTCCCAGGCGAAGGAACTCCTCCTCACCCCCCACGTCCGCCTGAGCGAACTTCTCATCGTGGACAGCCGCGAGGCCCCCCGGCTGCTAGAGGATTTTCCGCACTACGTTCCCTGCGCCGTGAGCCTGCTCGCGCGTATCATCGAAGACCTCCGCGCGAAGGTCGGCGCGCCGGTCTTCGTCGCGGCCAACGGCGGCTACCGCTCGCCCGCGCACCGCCTGTCCGTCCACGCGAGCCCGCACCTGTGGGCCGCCGCCGCCGACATCTACCGCGTCGGCGATACGTGGCTCAACACACAGAGTTCCGTCGAAAAATACGGCACCCTCGCGCGCGAACTCCTCCCGGACGTGAATGTCCTCCCCTTCGGCCACCAACCGGGCGAAACCGACGACCACCTCCATCTCGCCCTCGGCTATTTGCGCGCGGTTCCGGCCGGTTGCGACGAAAGGGGCTCCGAGTTGAATTCCGGGAACCCCGGCGCTACTTTGCCAGCCCTTTTGGCCCCCTCCCCGTTTGAATCCGCGTCCGCGCAAACGTCCTGACTCCGAGTTTTCGGGCAACGCTTTTTCCCCGTCCGGACGGAGCGCCGTCCCACGGCAGGCGGTGGTCGGGCTGGAAGCGGAGTTCACGCTCGTTGTCGACGGTCGGGAGAAACGTCCGGAAGAGGTGTTCGGCACGCCGGGCAATCTGCTGCGCTACCACGAAGGACGCATCATTCCGCGCGTGGGCCGTTCCTGCCACCTGCCGACCGGTGGCGCGCTCTACTTCGACACGGGCGTCGTGGAAGTGGCCACCGCGCTGATCGAACTGGACGCCCCCGGCGGCTGCGCCCGCGCGGTGCGTTCGCTGTGGGAGCAGATCGCGTTCGTGCGCACCCAACTCGACCGCTGGGAAGCCGCCACGGTCAGGACGATGAGCCTGCGCGGATTCAGCGCGCACTACAGTTTTTCCCTCTTCGGACAAGGCCCCGCCCGCCTGCACCGTCTCGCGCGCGTTTTACCCCACCTCCTCGCCGCGCCGACGATGCTGCTCGCCGCGAACCGCCGCAGCACTGCCGTCGGCCCGCGTCCGCGTCCGGGACGGCTCGAAATCACGGCGGATTTCACCCCCGACCTCGCGCTCAACAACGCCACCCTCGCCTTCCTCGCCGGGGTCATTGCCGAGACCTCCCGCTGGCCCGACACCGACCTGACACCCGCCGCTTTCGCGCGTTTGGGTCTGCCCCGGCTCGCTGGTTTCCGGCCGAGCAAACATAGTTCGCGCAAGGGCTGGCGCGCGCACGCCGACGATTTTGCGCGCAACCCCTTTGCCGCCGACCCGAACGAACCCCTCTGGCTCCTTACCGATGGCCGCCGCGTGAGCCTGCGGGACTTCGCGGGTGAAATCCTGAAAAAGTTCTCCCGCTCCATCCGCCGGTACGCCGACCGCGCGACGTTCGTGCATCTGCGCGAAGTCCTGGAGGGCACGGCGCGCTCGCTGTTGGACTTCGAAGAACGCCCCGCCGCCTATGACGACGCCGGCCGCGAGATCGACTGGGGCCGGCGACGCGCCCGTCCGTTGCCGCGTTCCGTCTACGAAAAGGTGATTCAGCGCGTCATTCACCACGAACCGCTGCGCGTTGGCCGCGCCCGTTACGTCGTCGAGCGCATGCCCGGCTGGTACGAATTCATTTTCCGCGATGTGAAAACCGGTGAGCGCCGCACGTTCAACCTGGACGAACTCGCCCGGCGCGTCGCCAACGGCGGGCTTTGAACGTGATTCACCGCAAGCCAGGCTGTACGACCCGACCTAATGCGTGGAAGGCACCGGCGTAAGCCACTCCGGTTCGGGCGTGGCGGCGGGGGCGCTGCGGGTGGGCGCGGCAGCCGCGGCGGTCGCTGTCTCGGGATGGGAGGGATCGACGATCTTGTGGTGGACCGGCTCCCGGTCGAGTTCGGTCGGCTTGACCCAGCCCTTGCCGTAAAAGTCCCGGTCTTCGGGGTCCATGAAAGCGCACCCGCCGCCGGCCAGCGCCGCGAGGACCAACAGGAGACACAGGAGGAGCGGTTTCGGGAAATGATGAACCCGGCCGCGGTACATTGTAGAGCAGGCGGCGG
>CALMVM010000482.1:0-4280 GCA_937873255.1 uncultured Verrucomicrobiota bacterium
GTCCCGTTCTCTTGCGAATGCGCCTTCCGCCGCTCCACGCTTCTCCCATGCCCACCATCGCCATCACCGGAGGCATCGGCTCCGGCAAATCGACTTTCACAAAGATCCTCGCCTCGTCGCTGGGCGCGGAGACGTTTGACGCCGACCTCTGTTCGCGCCGTCTGCTCGCGGAGGACCCGGACGTGGCGGCCGAGGTGCGCGCGGCGTTCGGCGCGGAGGTGTTCGGCGTGGACGGGCGGCCGGAGCGGGGGGCGTTGCGGGCGCTCGTCTTCGGCGAGGACCCGGCCCCGCGCCGCACGCTGGAAGCCATCCTGCACCCGCGCGTGCGAACCGCGTGGCGCGGGTGGATGGAAGAACGGTTGCAAAAGTCGCCCGGTGCGGCATTATTAGTCGAAATCCCGCTTTTGTATGAAACCGGCGCGGAGGCATTTTTCGATCATGCCATCGTCGTCGGTTGCAGCCTGGCGACCCAACTGTCGCGGCTGAGCGGCCAGCGCGGCTTGCCCGAACCCATCGCGTGCCGCATCATCGCCAGCCAGTGGGCTCTCTCCGACAAAATCCGCCGCTGTGACCACCTCGTCTGGAATGATGGTCCCGAAAGCTGCCTGCGCGCGCAGGCCGACCGGTGCGCCCGCTATTTCCAAGCCTTCCCTTGATTGACCGCGCGCGGCTCCGGCCGCGTTCGGGCCCGTCCATGAGCCTCGAATCGCCCCTTTCAACCGCAGCCAACGTCGCCGCAGACCCCGCGCCTGCGCCGACGCTGCCCGCGCGGATCGACCTCAACGAACTCCAGGCCGCCCCGTCGGACCGTCTCGGCGCGCTCGCGGCGGCGTTGAACGTGCGCAACGATCCGCCGCGCGCGCGCCATGCGCTCGTGTGCGAGATCCTGCGCGCCGGCCTCGCGCGGGGGATTCCCGCCACGGCGGAGGGGATTCTGGAAATGGGCGGCGACCCGTTCGGGTTCCTGCGCTGGCCGGCGTGCAATTTCCAGTCCTGCCCGGAAGATTTATCTGTGCCGGCGGCGTTGATCCGTCTGCACGGCCTCGCGGCGGGCCACCGGGTGCGCGGGACTTTGCGGCCGGGGCGCGACAAGGAAAAATTCATGGCGCTCGACCGCGTGACCGAGATCGAGGGCATTCCCCTCGAACGCTGGACGCCGCCGAAATCCTTCGACGCGCTCACGCCGATGTTTCCGCAAGAGCGCATCATCCTGGAAAGCCCGGTCTACGCTCCGGCGACGGTGCGCGCGGTGGACCTCGTGGCGACGCTCGGTCGCGGCCAGCGCGGGTTGATCCTGGCCCCGCCGCGCACGGGCAAGACGATCCTGCTCAAGCACATCGCCAAGGCCATCCGCACGTCGTGCCCCGAGATTCACCTCATCCTGCTGCTGGTCGATGAGCGGCCGGAAGAAGTGACGGACTTCCGCAACGCCGTGGACGCGGAGATTTTCAGTTCCACCTTCGACGAACCCTCCACGCGGCACGTCGCCGTGGCCGAACTCGTCGGCGAACGCGCCAAGCGTCTCGTGGAGTTGGGCAAGCACGTCGTGATCCTGCTGGATTCCATCACGCGGCTCGCGCGCGGCTACAATAACCTCACCGGCGGCAAGGGCCGGCTGATGAGCGGCGGCCTGGACACGAAGGCGCTGATCAAGCCGAAGCATTTCTTCGCCTCCGCGCGCAACACCGAGGAAGGCGGCAGCCTGACGATCCTCGCCACGGCGCTGGTGGACACCGGCAGCCGGGCGGACGAGGTCATTTTCGAGGAGTTCAAGGGCACGGGCAACATGGAACTCCACCTCGACCGCGAACTGGTGGAAAAACGCATCTACCCAGCCATCCACATCCTCAAAAGCGGCACGCGGCGCGAGGAGTTACTCTTTCACCCCGACGAATTGGCTCGCGTGCAACTCCTGCGCAAGCACCTCGGCCAGTTGCCGTCGCTCGAAGGCATGGAAGTGCTGCTGGCGAACATCAACGCGACCAAAAGCAACATGGAGCTGCTGTTGATGGGAATGCGGTCGTAGCAGCGCGTGCCTGGTTGCGCGTTAGGAATGCCTGCTGTCTCACAGGGTCTACGCTCCGGAAACAGCGTGTGCCCTCCGGAGCGCCAAAGGCGCGGCCTCATCAGAGCCTAGGGCAATGCCCTGGGTGAACGCAGATTGTTCCGAGCCCTGTAGGGGCGATCCATCTCCGCGCTTGGAATGAATCGCCTCTACAGGGCTTTCGGGAATGATCGGCACGTACCTAGGGCGTTGCCCTAGGCTGGTATAAGGCCGCGCCTTTGGCGCTCTGGAAGGGAATCGTCGTTTTACCAATTACCACCCTTCGATTCGCATCGCTGTCTCGAGCCGGTCAACCCAACCCTCATGCCCGTTTGCATGATCGGGCCGCCGGTTCGATGATCTGTGACGTTTGATTTCCCCCTTTCCTATGACGACCCACGCCAAACCCCCGAGCAAGAACGTCCACCTATTGCGCTGGGTGAACAAAATGGCGGCCCTGTGCAAGCCGGAAGCGATCCACTGGGTGGACGGCTCGCAGGAAGAATACGATGCGTTGTGTGCGGGATTGGTCGAGGCCGGGACGTTCATCAAGCTCGACCAGCAAAAATGGCCCGGCTGTTTCCTGGCGCGTTCGGACGCGGGCGATGTCGCGCGCGTGGAGGAGCGCACCTTCATCTGCTCCCTCTCCAAGGAAGCCGCCGGGCCGACGAACAATTGGGTCAACCCCTACGAGATGCGCCGCACGCTGCGCCGGTTGTTCGATGGCTGCATGCAGGGCCGCACGATGTACGTGCTCGCCTATAGCATGGGCCCCATCGGCTCGCCGATGGCACAGATCGGCGTGCAGTTGACCGACTCGCCGTACGCCGTGGTCAACATGCGTATCATGGCGCGCATCGGCCTGCCGGTGTTCCAGGAGATCGACCGCGCAGATAAGCGCGTCGTGCCGTGCATGCACACCGTCGGCGCGCCGCTCAAGCCGGGCCAGGCCGACGTGCCGTGGCCGTGCAACCCGGAGAAGTACATCGTCCACTTCCCCGAGACGCGCGAGATCTGGAGCTACGGCTCGGGCTACGGCGGCAACGCGCTCCTCGGCAAGAAATGTTTCGCCCTGCGCATCGCCAGCGCCATGGCGCGCGACGAGGGCTGGATGGCCGAGCACATGCTCATCCTCGGCGTGCAAAACCCCGAGGGGCAGAAGACGTACGTTGCCGCCGCGTTCCCGAGCGCGTGCGGCAAGACGAATTTCGCCATGCTCATCCCGCCGCCCGCCTACCAGCAAAAAGGCTGGAAGGTGTGGACGGTCGGCGACGACATCGCGTGGATCAAGCCCGACGCCCAGGGCCGCCTGCGCGCGATCAACCCCGAGGCGGGTTTCTTCGGCGTCGCGCCGGGAACGGGCCACAAGACCAACCCCAACGCGATGGCCGCGCTGGCGACGAATACCATCTTCACCAACGTCGCGCTCACCGACGACAACGGCGTCTGGTGGGAAGGCATGACCGACGAGCCGCCCGCGCACGCCATCGATTGGCAGGGCCGCGAATGGACGCCCGCGCTCGCCAGGGAAAAGGGCGTCAAGGCCGCGCATCCCAACGCGCGATTCACGACCCCCGCGCGCCAGTGCCCGACGATGGACCCCGATTGGGAAAAGCCCGAGGGCGTGCCGATCAGCGCGCTGATTTTCGGCGGCCGGCGGGCGTCGGTGATGCCGCTGATCTACCAGGCGTTCAACTGGAGCGCGGGCGTGTACGTGGGTGCCACGATGGGCTCGGAAATGACCGCCGCCGCCGCCGGGACGGTCGGCCAGGTGCGGCGCGACCCGATGGCGATGCGGCCGTTTTGCGGGTACAACATGGGCGATTATTTCCGGCACTGGGTGAACATGCAGCGCAAGCTGACCGAGACGCCGCGCATCTTTCACGTCAACTGGTTCCGCAAGGACGCGGACGGCAAGTTCCTGTGGCCCGGTTTCGGCGAGAACATGCGCATCCTCCAATGGATCGTGAACCGCGCCTGCGGCCGGGCATTAGGCCGCGAGACGCCGATTGGCTGGCAGCCGAGTTACGACGACCTGGACTGGACGGGGTTGGATTTCCCGCGCGAGAAATTCGACGCGCTCCAAAAGGTGGACCGCGCGGCGTGGCGGCGCGAGGTGCTGGACCACGAGGAGCTATTTCTCGACCTGCACAGCCATCTGCCGAAGGAGATGGTGTACGAGCGCGAGTTGTTGGTGTGCCGGTTGTAGAAAACGAGATTCTGATGTGATGGTTGA
>CALMVM010000482.1:4290-4628 GCA_937873255.1 uncultured Verrucomicrobiota bacterium
CCGCGGGCGGCGCGGGCCCCCCCGGCCCCCCCCCACCCCCCTCTGTTTTACAGACGAAAGGAGGGCTGCTCCACGGGCACGCCGACATGGCTCAATCCTCACGAAAAGCGGCATACATTAGTTGAAAACACCCTTTTTCCGAATGTGTGGACGTGGTTAGCTGAGCGCATGGACTCCTTTTCCCTCCGCCCTGACCCGGCGTTGGCTCTGCCGTTGCCGCCTCCGCTGCCCGCGCCGCGCCGGGGATGGGTCGGCTGGTCCGGTCATCTGTTCCTGCTGACGGCCTGGCTGCTGGGATTGATCGCGCTCGGACAATGGCGGCAGGCGTCGGGCCGGCA
>CALMVM010000483.1 GCA_937873255.1 uncultured Verrucomicrobiota bacterium
AGCCGCCCGGCTACCAGCCGCAGACGGTCCAGACGAAGATGGCCGGCTCCGTGGACAGCCGCACCGGCAAGGCGTCGGTCGCCGCGCTCGGCACGCCTCTGGGCCGTTACGAGAAAGCCGTGGGCGACGCCATCGGCGCACGGTGGTATTTCCTGGTCAACGACAAGATGAGCACGCTCGTGCGCACGAGCGAGGTCAAGGTCCACTTCGTCGTCACCCGCAGCGGCCGGATCATCGACACGCGCCTGAGCGGGGCCCACACGAACACGGCCCTCGCCGACATCTCGTTGGAGGCCGTGACCAACGCGGAAGTCCCGCCGATCGCCTCGGACGTGGCCGCGCGCCTGCCCGGCGGGCTGTTGGAAGGCGACGTCGTCGTCAGCTTCTTCGATTGAGCCGCCCGGTTCGCTGCCTGCCAGAGATTCCTTGCCTTCCCGTCCGCGTGTCCACCGTTTTGTCGTCCGTCCCTCTCCCGCTCGCCAACGCCGTTTGGGACGCCTTCGCGGGTTTCTTCGAGCGCGGCGGTCCGTTCATGGTGCCCCTCGCATTGTGCGCCGTCGCGGCGGTGGTGATCGCGATCCTGCGCTTGCGCGCGCTGCAACGCGAGCGCGTGCTGCCGCGTTTCCTGCGCGCGGCGATTGAAAAACTGACGCCCGGTACGGACGTGGGTCACCTGTGGCGGCTCGTGGATGAAAACCCGGCGGCGCTGGCCCGCATCACGCGCGCCGGCTTGCAACAGCTCGACCAATCGCGCGAGGTCAGCGCCGACGCCGTGCAAACGGCCGCGCGCCGCGAACTCCTGCGGCTCGAAGGCGGCCTGTCCGCGCTGGAATTGATCGTCGGCATCTCGCCGCTGCTCGGCCTGCTCGGAGCCATTTCCGGGTTGGTCGGCGTGTTCTCCGACCTCGGCACGAACGGCGGCCTGGACAACCCCGCCGCCGACACCGGCGGCGTGGCCCTCGGGATCGCCGAGGCGCTCAACACGACGATCTTCGGCTTGGCCATCGCCATCCCGACGCTGGTGGTCTACACGTTTTTCACCCGGCGCGTGGAGCGTCTCGCGGTGGAGATGGAAAGCCTCCTCGCCAGCCTGATCTCGAAGTGTTTCCCGGACGGCGGGGAATGACCGGTACTGTTTTTGGCACGGAGCATTTGAAGACGGTTGTTATTCTTCGCTGAATATCAGCTCGTTCGTCTTACAAAATCTCTGTTTTTTGAGACGAAGCCAAAGCGTTCCTCTCTACCCTAATCATGACAGGGTCTGTCTCTGCGGTTGGACAGCCCCGTGGCTACTTGGAAATGATCCGGTTGGTGGAAAAGTTGTAGAAATAACGCACGCCATCCGTGTTGTAGCGGCCCGGATGGTTGGGATCGGGGTAGTAGTACAAGAAGGCGTTCAGACTGAAATCGTACAAGTATGGGAACGGGAAGGTCGGCGACGTGTAGAAGAACGTGCTGCTGGCGAAATCGTACAAGTACACGCCACTTTGACCATCCTGAGCGTCCAATACATACTCGTAGCCCAAGTCGAAGTGATAAAGATACTGCGCGTTGTCTAGGAATGCATAGTAGCCGAACGGTCTACCACCGGAAAATTCCAAGTAGTAAACCCCCTCGGTCAACGCCACTTGCCCCGTGAAGAAACCCGGCTGGGTCGAAACCGCCAACTCGAAAAGATGGCCGTATCTATCGTTGTCGGTTGAAGTGATAGGGGTAGTCCCATAGAAATGCCCGTTGGCCCCCTGCACCAAGGCACCGCTGGGGCTTGTTCCCTCGTCACCACCAAAGTTGTACAGCGTGGTCAGCGCACCCGTTGGGGTAATCTGGAACAGCGTGCCGAAACCAAAATAGGTGGAATCATTGGAATTGACCCCACCCGAGTTGGTCGTGCCGTAGAAGTTGCCGTCGGCGGCCAGAGTCAGACCTGCCTGTAACGATTCACCATCGCCGCCAGTAAACTGGTGAAGCGTGGTCAACACGCCGGTCGGCGTCAACCGGAACACCGTGCCGTGATGAAAGGTGCCATCGTTAACGGTCGTGCCGTAGAAATTGCCGTCGGCGGTCTGCACCAATCCACCGTTGGAGAAATCGCCATCACTGCCACCGGAAAAAGTGTAAAGAGTCGTCAGGCGACCATCCGGCGTGATCCGAAACACGGTGCCTCTATAGGGATAACTATTGCTATGGGTGACGCCGTAGAAATTGCCATCGCTGCCTTGCAGCAGCTTCCCGTCGGGAAACTGACCATCGGTGCTGGCAGAAGTGTAAAGGGCAGTAAAGTTCCCGTCCGGCGTGATCCGAAAGATGCTGACAAAACTGATGGTGCCATCAGCGGAAGCCGTTCCGTAGAAGTTGCCGTCGCGCCCCTGGATTAAAGCCCCCGCGGCTGTATTGCTGAAACGATGGAGCGTGGTCAGCACGCCCGCCGGCGTGAGTTGAAAGATCGTTCCATTGTTTCGTTGCGTGGTAAGCCCGACCACGCCGGAAGTGCTTCCGTAGAGATTGCCGTCGCTGCCTTGAATCACCCCGGCGACAGGCTCCGATCCGTCATTGCCGGTGCCGAAGCTATAAAGAGTCGTCACCACACCGGCAGGAGTCGCTTTGAACACCGTGCCGTAGCCAAAGGCTCCGCCGTTGCTGGTCGTGCCGTAAAGATCGCCGTCGCTGCCCAACGTCAACGCACCGCTGGGCAAAGTCCCGTTGCTGCCTCTAAAGGCGGCGATATTTTTCAACGTCGCAGCCACCTGCCCCCGCGCAGGCACTTGCCCGAACATGACAAGACCTGCACCGAAAAGAGCGAAGAATATGCACTGACAGGAACCACGCAGAGCGGAATGTTTCATAGAAAGAAGAATATGAAGCCCACGGACGCGAAGATGATGTATGACAAAACTTGGATAGTATCGGCGATCCACTCAAGTCAAATTTATCTACCAAGATGCATCTAAACAGGTCTCACAAAACACTGGTTTTCGGGATGTGTCATTCTGCGCTGTAACATCTTCGGTAACGCCGCCTAGACAGCATTGTCTCAAAAACTCGTCTCACAAATCAATGTCTCAAAGCGGCGAGCAGAGATGAGTTTAAGAGACACGGCCTCGCAGCCACAAAGAATGAACATCGCATCGTTTTCGATTTGATCATCCTTTCAACTCCAGCCCGAACGGCAGACTTTCGCCGAACGCCTCGCTGCGTTCCTCCGTGCGCAACTCCCCGCCCGCGCGCACCAGATCGACGAAATGCCCCGGCGCGCCGTGCCTCTCCAGCCAACCCAACGCCGTATCACGTGTCGCGTCCGACACGTCCCGAAACCGGTCGCCGGTGCGCCGGGCGATCTGCACCAACGCGAACGCCACCTCCTCGTCCGGCCCCGGTAATTTCGCCAGCCGCGCGATCCACGTTTCCACGTCCTCGGCGGGCACGAGCGTGTTGAGCGGACCGTAAAGCGGCACGCGCGCGCCGAGACGCCCGAGCGTCCACACCTGTGCGCGCTGCCGGTCGCCCGCGTCGGCCGCCGTCAACGAACCGAGCAGCCGCGCGCCGAAGTCGAGTTTCGCCGGGGCATCGAGCCATTCGAGCGAACCGAGCAGCCGCCGGATTTCCGCGCGCTCGTGCGAGCCCCAACCCGCCGTGGTGTCCTTGCGGATTTCGGCGAGGAGCGGCGCGGCGAGGGCGCGCTGCTGGCCGGCGGTCAATCCCCCGGCGATGCGCCGCCACAGAATCCACCATTCCGCGCGGCAAAGCTCGTTCTTCGGGTGCGCGACCTTTTTCTCGGACAAGCGCCACGTCTGCGCCGTCCGCCAATCGTCCACGGCATACCCGTATCCGGGTCGCAGGCAAAATCCGAGCAGGTTCAACCAGCGCGCCTCGTGGATCGGGCCCCGCGCGCGGGCGGGTTCGAGTTCCATCAATTCTTCCCACAGCGCCCGCAAAAGCGACGGCGGCCATTCCGACCGCGTGAGGCCCAGGGTGGATTCCAGACGTTTGACGAGGCTCTCGACGGCGGCCGTGTCGTTGCCCTCGAACGGCTCGCGCACGAGTGTCCGTCCGCGCGCGGCGGTGTCCTCGTCCACGATGCCGGCGCGTTCGCCCTCGGCGGCGTGGGCGTCGAGTTCGGTGCGGGTGGCCGCGCGCACGTCGAAGGGCAGTTTCCACTGGCGATTTTTTCCTCCCGCTTCCGCGCACCAGACTTCCAGCGTGCCGATCTCCGTCAACCGCGCGTGCAGCCGCACGGGTACGGTGTCGCTGCCCTCCGCGCCGGGTCGGCCGCGCAGGGCGGTGCGCACGGGCGGCAACGCGGAGAGTTCGAGCGGATCGGGCACCACGACATCGCCGGGTTGGTCGCGCGTGCGCGTGCTGGAAACGTACAGCGGGAACTCCGCCGGCTGCCGGATGCGCAGGTCGAACGCCCGCCCCGCCAGATCGACCTCCGCGCCTTCCGCCAATCCCATCGGCGCGAGACAGACCGCCGCCGGCTGCCCGTCCCCGCCGCGCACCCCGAGATAATACGCCCGCGCCAACCCGCCGCTGATCTTCAGACCGACCCCGCGCCGGGCCAGTCCGAATCTCGCCGCGCCGAGCGCCACCGCGAGATCGAGCCGTTCGTTGTCCAGTACCGCCAGCCGCGCGTCGCCGTACCACGAGCCGAGCACTTCCAGGAAACGCTCGCGCAACACCGGCGACTCGAAGAATCCACCGTTGAACAGCACCGCGTCCGGCCGCCCGCCGTGCGCCGACAGGAACGCCGCGACGTATCTCGTGATCGCCGGGTCCGCCGCGTACGGCAATCCGAACTCCTGGAACCCCGAGCCGAATCCCCGCCGCGCCGGCCGTGCGTCCGGTCCCACGCGCGGCAGGAATCCGTCCGTGAGCAGCGTCCGCACTTCGTCGCGGGTCAGCTCGACCTGCCGCGCGCCGCCGATCAACCGCGCGCCGGCGGCCGCCGGGAGGTTGATCGTCCAGCGTTCGGGCGCGTCGGCGGCTAATAAGATTTCCTTCGTCTGCTGGCAACGCCGGATGAGCACGGCCCACACGCGTGGTTCCAGCTTGCCGCCGAGGCGCGTCTCGACGTGGTGCGCCAACGCGAGGTCGAGGTTGTCGCCGCCGAGAATGAGATGGTCGCCGACCGCGAGGCGGTGGAAGTTCACCGGTGCGTTGGACCCCGAGCCGGGTCGGGCTTCGATGAGGGTCAGGTCGGTCGTGCCGCCGCCGATGTCGCAGACCAGCACGCGTTGGCCGGGCGTCATTTTCTCCGGCGAATCCCCGTGCCGCGCCATCCAGGCGTAGAACGCAGATTGGGGTTCTTCGAGCAGGACAATCCTGGGCAACCCGGCGCGGCGCGCGGCGGTGACGGTCAACTCGCGCGCGACCTCGTCGAAGGACGCCGGGATCGTGACGATCACGTCCTGACCCTCCAACGGGTCTTCGGGATGCGCGGCGTTCCACGCGGCGCGCAGGTGGCCGAGGTAACGCGCGCTCACCTCCGCCGGCGGCAGTTTCCGCACGTCCGGCGCGCCCTGCCACGGCAGCAGGTCGGCGGTGCGGTCAACCCCGCTGTGACTCAGCCACGATTTGGCCGACACGACCAGCCGCCCGGGAACGTCCGCGCCGCGTTCGCGCGCCAGCGTGCCGACGATGTGGTCCGCCGCCGCGCCGTCCGGCCGGTCCCACGGCAGGCGCGAGGCTCCATCTGCGAATTGCCCGCCGAACGGCTCGTAATGGAACGAGGGCAGCGTGTCGCGCGCCTCGACCTCGCCGGGCGCGACGAGTTGCGGCACGGGGAACGTTTTCACCGCCCGCGCCGCCTCGCCGCGCGCCGCCGTGTCCACGAACGCCACGGCGGAGTTCGTCGTGCCCAAGTCAATCCCGACGACGAAACGCGCGGGGAATCGTTCGGACCCGGTGGAATTCATGCGGAGAATCTATCCGTCCACCAGCGCGTCCCACGCGCGCATTGCCCGGCGCTTAGCGCGTTGCAGACGAGGGCGAAGACCCTGCGGACTGGAGGCGCGGGTGAGGATCTGCGCGTGCCATTCGTCGAGTTCGGCCGGCGTCAGATGCCGGTAAAACAACTCGTGGATCGGCCGGGGCGACGCCATCGACACGCCCGCCCAATGGATCAGGTAGGGTCGCCGGTTTTCGTCGCGCCAGAACCGCTCGTAATCCTCGTCGTGGTAATCGCCCGCCCAAGTGGATTCCATGTTCACGGGGGGCAGGGTGACGTTGCTGATGGGCACGCCGGAGACGAGCCGCAAAAGGTTGATGCCGGGTTGGTCGCCGATGGGATAGAGACAGGTCTCGCGGTGCTCGGGCGCGTGCGCGACGCGGTGCAGCGTCTCGAAGTTCTCGAACAGCGGCCGGTCGCACGCGAACTGCCCGGCGTTGAACACCTCCCTTTGCCAGTTGGTCGAACTCCGCCGGAACATCTCGCGCGATTGGGAAGTCATCGTGTTGCTCGGGTCGCGCCAGTGCCCGCACGAAGCGACAAACCCTTCGTCGGGTAATAACACCTCCTCCGGGTTGCGCAGGAAGACGATGTCGGAGTCCGCGTATTGGTAATTCGCGGTCAGGAAGCACGAATACTTGCGCGTCATCGGGTGCGCGCCGATGCGCTTGACCCAATCGCTGACCTCCGGCACGTGCCGCCATTCGCAACCCTCGGGCAGCGGGAATTCGCTGTCCGCGTCGTCCGAATACGGGATGACCCACACGGGGAGTTGGCACCCGGTCGCGCGCAACGAACGCACCATCGCCAACAACCGCAGCCGCACGGGCGCGCTCGCCATGGTGATGATTTTGTCGAGTTTCATGGGAGCGGTTTTTTAGCCACAAAAAGCACAGAAAACACAAAAAGGGGGACTTCCGGGAATTTTGTGTTTTTTGTGCCCTGCGGCCAAGTTTTTCAGGCTCCTTGCGCATCCTCGCGCACGCTGAACTCCAGCTTCCAGCGCTCGTCGCCAACGGTGCTCACGCCCCAGAGTTCGAGCACGCCGAGTTCCGTGATGCGCGATTCCAACCGCACGGGCACGACGCCGTCCTCGGCCCCTTGCGCGGCGGCGGGCAGCGTGGCTTCGAGCGAATCAGTCTCGGTCAATTCGTCGTCCGTCCAGCGGCGTAATACATCGCCGGGTTTGTCCTGCGGACGCACCGCCGAACTGAAAAACCGGAAGTGCGCGGGCTCGCCGACCACGAGGCCGATCTCGCCGCCGGGCACGTCCGCCGCCGTGCCTTCTTCCATGCCAAAAGGCACCGCGCACACCGCCCGCAGCGGCCTCGGCGCGCCGGGGATCGCCAGGCCCGCCGTCTCCACCCCGACGTAGTACGACCTCGCCGTCCCGCCGCGAATCCGCACGCCCCGCCCGCCGGCCTTGAGCGCGCCGTAATGCGCCGCGCCGCGCGCCACGGCGTAGTCGAGGTCGGAGTTGCCGGCGAGCACGGCCGGTCCGGCTTTGCCGCCGCCGTACCAACTCCCGAGCACTTCCACGAGCCGCTGGCGCAACGCCGGCGATTTGAGCACGCCGCCGTTGAACAACAGGTGCGTCGGCCGGGCGGCCCCGTGTTGGGTCAGGAAATGCGCGAGGTGCTTGGTGACGGCGGTGTCCGTCTCGAACGGCAGGCCGATCTCCCGGAACCCGCTCGAACGGCTGCGCACCGGCACGGCGTCGGGCGCGCACGGCGGGAAAAATCCGTCGAGCAGCGAGGCCGCGATGGCATGGCGGTCGAGTTCGACGGAAACGGTGCCGCCGATGAGTTTCCTTCCGCGCCCGAGCACGCTGACGGGATATTTGTCCGGCCCGTCGGCGGAGAGAAGAGATTCCTTCGCCGCGCGGCACGCGTGCCAGAGGGCGACGGATTGCCACGCGTCCACCTCGACCCCTTTTTGGGCAAACGCCGTCTGCGCCTGGAAGGCGAGCGCGAGATCCATGTTGTCGCCGCCGACGAGGAGATGGTTGCCGACGGCGACGCGTTGCAGCGCGAGGTCGCCGCCCTGTGCCTCCACTCCGATCAAGGAAAAATCCGTCGTGCCGCCGCCGATGTCGCAGACCAGGAGGGTGTCGCCGGCGGTGAGTCCTTTGCGCCAACCGTCGCCGCTGTCGGCCAGCCACGCGTAGAGCGCGGCCTGGGGTTCCTCGATGAGAATCAGGTCGGCGGGCAGGCCGGCGGCAAGCGCGGCTTCGCGGGTGAGTTCGCGCGCGCTGGCGTCGAAGGACGCGGGCACGGTGAGCACGATCTGTTGATCGGCCAACGGGGCGTCGGGATGCGCGGCGTTCCACGCGGCGGCGAGGTGCGCGAGGTAACAGCGCGAGGCTTCCACCGGGCTGATTTTGGCGACCTCGTCGGCCGGGGCGTCCCACGGCAGGATGGGCTGGTGACGATCCACGCGGCTGTGCGCGAGCCACGATTTCGCGGCGGCGACGGTGCGGGTCGGAGCGTCGGCGGATTGCCGGCGTGCGAACTCGCCCACCGCGTGATCCGGCGCGCCTTTGCCGGTCGTCCACGGCAGGCGGTAGGCGTCGTGATTTTCGGCGGCTGGCGCGAGGTAGAGGAACGAAGGCAACGCCGGCCGGTTCTCGACCGTGGCCGGCGCGACGAGTTGTGGGATGGGCAGCAACTCGAACGGCGCGGCGGTGGCGGCGGTGTCTTCGCCGAGCTTGATGAATGCCACGACGCTGTTGGTCGTGCCGAGGTCGATGCCGACGGCGAAACGGGCGCGGCTGGACATAGTGATGCACAGAAAATAGCCGCAAAACGGGCGGGTGGCGAGCGGGGAGTTACACAGGGGCAAGCGTCTCGAAACAGAGCGAGTCACTCTTTTATTCTGTCATCCTGAGGCGAGTGCAACGAGCCGAAGGACCTCTCCGAGAGGTGCACGCGTGGCCACCGCAATTCACTGGACGAAGAGGACAACCATTTTGGCAAACAGCCAGTGCGAGGCGGACGAGTA
>CALMVM010000484.1 GCA_937873255.1 uncultured Verrucomicrobiota bacterium
GGTCCGGCAACAAGTTTTCCCCGTCGCGCCGGAACACCTGTGCGAGCAGCCCGGCGGTGAACGCGAGCCGGTAGCTCTCACCCGTCAGCGCGAGTGGGTCCAACTCCCCCGGGCCGAGGAGTGCCGTCAGGTCGTCCTGGCGGTAGAGGGCGCGCGACCGCGCGATCAGCCGGCGTTGCCGGCCGGTGCCGGGCGGCTGTTCGTAAGCGATCTCGGCGTCGAAAACGTGGGTCAGGCGGCTCGCGTCGCCGGGGTTGGGCCGGACAAAATCGGCTGCCTGGAAACGGCCGTCGGGTCCGGTCGGCAGATAGCCGGTCAGTTCGTACGAACACACTTCGGCCGGCAGCGGCGTGCGGTGATCGTCCGCCGCGTCGATTTCGTTGGTCACGCGTTGCTCGTGGTAGGTGACGAACGTCCGCGCCTGCTCGCGCCGGTCCTCGTCCGCCAGGTTCGGGTCGGTCCGGCCGCGCCCGTAGGCGACCGTGGCGGACTTCAGCGTGTTGCCGAAGCGGTCGGTTTCCAGCGTGAGCGAATGCTGGACGCGCGGGTCGGCCGGGTCGCGCTCGAAGTGGGAGGTGATGACTTCGCTATCGTGGGTCAGGAACACGGCGTGGTGACCGCCACCCCGGGGCTGCAACCGCTCGACGGCGAACCTCCGCTCGGTGGCGGTGTAGGGATGGGCTGCCCGGTCCGTGCCGTCGAGCGCGTAGACTTCCTCCCTCAACGGACTCCCCTTGAGCGCGCGATGCGCCTCGCGTTCCTCGTCCGCCGTGAGCCCCGCCGGCAGGGCCGCGCCGGCCGGGAGCGTCGGAGCGCCAGTGTGGAACCAGCGCCGGGTCAGCACCGGCGGGACGTACGAGGCCGCGTTGAGGTTGTCGGCTTCCGCCAACGCGCCGTCGGCGGCGAGCGCCGCGAGTTCCTCTGTGTCCAGTTGCTCCACGCTACCGAAGCCGCGAAACTCGCGCTCCACGCCGTCGAAGTAGCCGTGATGGTAGGCGTACCGGCTGACGAAACGATTGCGGCTGATCGCGTCGTGGGTCTCGACGCGCTCCACGACGTGCACCGGGAAGGGCAGCCGCGTCAGCCAAGGGCGGCCGTCGCGCCGGTCGTCGAGGTAGAACTTCGTGGACGGCGCGTAACGCACCGTTGTCCTCGCCCCGAGGTTGTTTTCCACGCCGACGAGCAGGTGCGGTTTTTCCTCCGTCAGGGCGAGGTAACGCAACGGCTGGCGGGCGTCGCCGGGCAGGGGAGACGACCAGACCAGGCAGGCGCCGCCGTTGCCGAGCAGGTCGAGCGCCTGCACCGAGCCGACATCGTCGAGGGGCGGGAACTGCGGCAGCGCCACCGCCCCGCTCCAGCCGTTGCCGCTCTGGTTGAAGAAAAGCCGCGCGCCGTCGCGCCGCAGGTAGAGGAGGTCCGTGGCCCCCGAGCCGTCCACGTCCGCCAGGCGGACCCGCCGCGGGTCGAACTGGTCGGGCTGGTCAAACCACGGTGGGTTGTCCATCGCCACCTTCGCGCCGAAACGTCCGTGCCCGAGGTTGGGCCAGTAGCAGACCTCCCCATTGCGGACCCGCACAAGGTCGCTCAGGCCGTCGCCCGACAAGTCCGCCAGGAAAACCGACTGCGCGCCATTGGAAAAGACGACTCGCGGCCCTTTTTCCTCGTCGGACGGCAGACGCACCCGGACCGCCGCCCCAAACCCCTCTTCCGCCAGCGACGGGTGCCACGTCAGCACCTCGCCCTCGGTGATCAGGATGTCGGCGAGGCCGTCGCCGGTCAGATCGACGAACCGCAGGTCGGGGTCGCGGACGCTGATGTCGGGAAACGCGGCAAAGGGCCGGAACGGCGTCCAGCGGGCGTCCTCCGTGCGTTCGTAAAAGCCCCGGACGGGACCTTCCATCCGCACGAGATCGACCCGGCTGTCGCCGGCCAGGTCGAGGAACTGCGCACCGTCTGCCAACCCGGAAGTGGGTTTGCTGGCCACCAGTTCCGCCGGGCCGAAGCGCGCCGCCGTGTACTCGCGCGCCGCCTCGCGGACCCGGTGGTTGGCGCTCAGGTTGCGTTTGTAGTGCCAGCCTTCCGCCTGTTCGGTGAGGATGCCGCAGGCACCCTCGCCGTCCAGGTCGACCCAGCGGCAGGCGGCCTCGTCCAACCCCGCAGGGAGGTTCTCCAAACTCTCCGAGTCCAATTCCCGGACCGGCTGGCGGGCGAGCAGCCCGGCGTCGGGCAACGGGCTGTAGGTGAAATCCAGCGGCGGCAGCGATTTTTTCAGATACCGATCCGATGCGAGGACATAGCCCGACTGGGTGACGCCGACGAGGTAGGACGCGACGGCGCTTTCGGAGTAGCGGAACTCCGTGGAGCGCACCAGACAATCGGCGCGGCCCAGTTCCTCCTCGAAGTGGTGGAACATGAGCACCCGGCGGCAGAGCCGATGGGTACGCACCTCAAACCCGGCACGGTAGGTGGAAAAAGGGTCCTGGCGCGCCGGCCAGCCCGGTCCGGGCGGGGAGGCGGTCCACGCCTGGACGAAGACCCTCCGGTCCGTGTCCGGCGCGTCCTCTGCGTAATGCCCCTCGCCGTAGTCGAAAACCACCTCGAACATCCAGTCGCCGTCGGGCAGCCGCGCGGGATCGGTGGCCCGCCAGGTGGCGGCGTCGCGGTTCGGAATGCGGTTGCCGTAGCGGATGCGCTTGGGGTAGCGGTTGGCCGTGCGCACGCGGGCGCGTTCGCCGGCCTGTGCGCGGTCGATGTTCGCGTCGTTTTCCGCCGCGTATTCGTAGACGATGGCGTTCCCCTTGTCGTCGTGGCTGGCGCTGGCGAGCCAGCGGAAAACGCGGCCCCCGCCAGGGTCGGCAGGATCGCGAACGCGGGAACCGTCCGCCGTTCCGTACCAGGTAGTCACGTTGTCGCGGCTGATGGACCGCCAACGGATCTCCCCGGTGAGGGGGGCCGTCCAGCGTTCGATGCGCGCGAACAGACCCTCGATCCGGGGGCGATACCGATGGATGACCCAACCGGGGGCCGTCGCGTCGTCCCGGAACCGGGTGCCGTCGGCTCCGAGCAAAGGCACCAGGTCCTCCGCGCCGGAGAGGATGTACACGTCCGATTCCTCGGCGTCGCGGTACTGCGGCAGCCCCTTGTCAGTCTTGCGGGTGATGGAGGGCAGCGTCAGGCTCCAACCGAAGCCGAACGGACCGTTGCCGGAGCCCGAATCGTAGGTGAGCGAGAGTTGGGGACCGAACCCCGAGCGGCCGGGACTGGTCGCCAGCGGGATCGATATCGTCCCCGTGCCCGTGACGGGATTGGAGGTGAACTTCTCGCCGATGCCTTGAATGGCACCGCCGCCCTTTGGCAGGGAAATGGACGGGGGCGAACCGCCGTTTTTTTCCTGCGGTTCGGTGCCGGGCTCCATAAGGTCGCGGCCTGCCGTCATGTTTACTCCTCTGGCTGTTCATTCAAATGGGTTGCGTCCGGGGGCGCAAGAAAAACCGTATCGCTTCTTGCATTGCGCGAGGCACTTTTGCGATTTTTGCCATCGTCTTCGACCCCGCCGGGTCCGGGCAATCTATCTCGGCTGGAAAGTGAATTTGGCTCGCACTGACAACAACCCTTGCGTTAAAGACCGAATCGAAATCGAACTTCCCGCGCCTCCGCTCGTTCCCATGGCGCTACGCAAAACGGTGCTCCTCTTTTCCATCGCGTGGATCTTGACGATCACCTTGCTGCACGGCACTTTGAACCTTCGCCTTTTCGCGCGATCCGGCGACGCGCGGCGCAACCATAAATGTCACGCTGGTTGGTCCCACTCTGAAGCTGCGCGCGCAGCCGGCGCACCTCCGCCGCCGACTCCTGGCTGGTCGGCGCGACGGCCGGCAGCTTGCTATCCGGCACGGTGGCCGACTTTACCCTTGCGTCCCGGCGAACTGCCGCCGGCCCGTGCGCAGGCTCTCGGTGGTGATGCCCAGACCCTCGGCTACCCGGCGGGCCGACACGCCCCTTCGCCCCTTTGCCACTGCGCGACCGCCGCCCGCTTGAACGCCTCGTCGTAGGGACGATGGGCTCACGCCTGTTCTGTTTTTGCCTTCTTGGCTGCTCATGGTGTTCTTCTGCCTCCACCCCGAGCCGCTGTCTACTTTATCCGGGCAATCTCAGGCGGCGCGCGCCAAGATCGAGGCGGCGGGCTGCCGCCTGTGGTTTTTGCCCGCCTACCGCCCGGACTTCAACCCGATCGAACACGCTTTCGCCAAGCTCA
>CALMVM010000485.1:0-1139 GCA_937873255.1 uncultured Verrucomicrobiota bacterium
CCCCGACGCCGCCACCGCCGCGACCGATCTCGGCACCGTCACGATCTCACGGGGCGGCAGCCTGCACTTCGCGGCGTTGACCGTTCCGCTCGTGTGGACGGGCACCGCCGTGGCAGACACCGACTATGCCGCGATGCCGAATTCGGTGACTTTCGCGCCCAAAGTCGGCTCGATTACATTAACCCTCTCACCGCTCCCCCATGCTTCCTTGCGTAGCAGCGCCGTGGCGACCGTTTACGCGCCCGCCGGCGGGACTTACACGCTCGGGTCAAACAACGCTGCCAGCGTCATCATCGCGCCCGCCGGCAACACCACCGGGACCGGTCTATTTCGACGATACTACCTACAAGAGCACCATCGGCACTTATTCCGCGAATCTCTTCCTGCCTGCCAACCTCAAGATTACCCGTATCGATCCGGGGATCAACTTCACCTGGACCTCGACCGGACCCGGCAGCCCGTTCGCCGCTGCGGCCACTTATTACGCCGTGCGCTGGGCGGGCCAGGTGCAGCCGCAATACTCGGAGACTTATTATTTCGACGTCAAAGCCGATGACGGCGTGAAGCTTTGGGTCAACGGACAGCTTCTGATCGACAGTTGGCCTTACCAGGCGGCTGACAGGTTCGCGTCGATCAACCTTCAGGCCGGCGTGCTGTACGACATCAAGCTGGAGTACTACCAGGGGACTTCCACCGCCACGGCCATGCTCTACTGGTACAGCAACAGCCAGGTCAAACAGATCATCCCCGCAAACCGCCTCTATCCGGATTCCACCCAGGAGGCTCCGCCGAGCATCGTCAGCAACGCCTCCACGGTCGGGTTTGTGGGGCAACCTTTCACTTTCAAGGTCGCCGCGACTTCCACGCTTGCCGCGACCGCCAGCTACGCGGTGGCCGACCGTGGCGGTACGCTCCCGCCCGGCCTTACGCTCAATGCTTCCACCGGCGTCATCAGCGGTACGCCCACGACCGTCGGCACGTACACCGTGGCGCTGACGGCGGCCAACACCTATGGGACCGGTGCGTCCACGCTTACGATCCAGATCTTGGCGGCTGGCAGCGGGGTCACGCGCGAGGTGTACGCCGGCGGCAGCGGGAGCCACACCTCGTTCTCGGCGATTCGTGATGGCGGCACGCCG
>CALMVM010000485.1:1149-2992 GCA_937873255.1 uncultured Verrucomicrobiota bacterium
CGCCGAGTTCGGTCGATAATTCGCTCACGTCTCTGGAGGACAACGCCGTCTATCCCGACAACACGTCCGAGCGGCTTCGCGGTTACCTGACAGTGCCGGTGACAGGCAATTATCGGTTTTGGCTGGCGGCCAACAACACGGCGGAACTCTGGATCTCGAACGATTCCGAGCCGGCCACGCTCACCCGACGCGCGTTCGTGGTGGCTCCCGGCACCGCTGCGGAATCGTGGTCCGGCAACTCCACGCAGGGCAATCAACGTTCGCCCTGGCTGTCGCTGGTAGCGGGTCAGAAATACTACTACGAAGTGCTCCACAATGTGGGCACCGGGTTCACCGCGCAAAACGTCTCGGTCGCATGGCTGCTCGATCCGAATGGCCAAGCCACCGCGCCGTCCACCGGAAACAGCGGCACAGGCACCGGCGGTGCGGCGGCCGGCACGGTGGGCGGGGGCGTGGTCACGGGTTACGTGTTGTCGAATTACGACTTTCCGACGACGACCTCAGATGGCAGCACGCTCTACGTGACCAACCTTTCGCCGCAGGGCACCGCCACCAGTAGCGCGACCGGCTCGGCGAACTTGCGCGCGCAGCCCGGCAACGCCCAGGCGATTCTCCATTTCAACTACAGCGGCCTGTCTTCGCCGCGCACGGCCTACCACATCCACATCGCGCCCGACTCGACCGGCAGCGGGCCCATCGTGTTCGACCTTGACGACGTGGACAAGTTCCACCCCGAACTCAAGACCGCCGACGGCGGCTACATCTGGAACATCGTCGGCGCGGGCGCTTACACCGCTCCGCAGATCGTCACCGCGCTGCAACAGGGCCGGCTGTATTTCAACGTCCACACGGTCAACTTCCCCGGTGGCGAAATCCGTGGATTCCTCGCGGCGGTGAAAGGTTCGCAGACCGCGCCGGTCGCGGTTCCCGACCCCGGGTACACGAACGACAGCGCCACCGACGCCGGCGCGGCGCGCTTCCTCAACCAGGCGGCGTTCGGCGCGGCTCCGGCGGACCTCGCGTACGTCAAGGCCAACGGCTACGCGGCGTGGCTCAACTCTCAAATGGCGATTTCCGCCGGCCACCTGGTGCCCAACGTCCAGCAGCAGATCGCGTTGACACCGAGCGCATTTTTGTCCGGTTCGCTCGTGGACAATGCCTGGTGGCACGAAACGGTCGCGGGCCAAGACCAACTCCGGCAGCGCGTCGCCTTCGCGCTGAGCCAGATCCTCGTCGTCTCGGACACCAACGCGACCATCAGCGGTCAACCGGTCGGGTTGGCGGCCTACTACGATTTGCTCGCCGACAACGCGTTTGCGAACTTCCGCGACATTCTGAAGACGGTGACGCTCCACCCGGTCATGGGTTACTGGCTGAACATGCAGGGCAACAAGCTCGGCAATCTCGCCACGGGCTACCATCCCAACGAGAACTACGCCCGTGAGATCATGCAGCTCTTCTCCATCGGGCTGAACCGTCTCTGGCCGGACGGCACGCTCGTGCTCGATTCTCACGGCAACGTCGTCCCGACGTACAACCAGGCGGTGATCACCAACGGCTTCGCCCGCGTTTTCACCGGGTGGACCTGGCATCAGGCGCTCCAGGCGAACGGCCAGCTTCCGACAGGTTTCGGACCGGCGGTAAACTGGATCGACCCGATGACGATGGTCAAAACCTACCACGAACTCGGCACCAAAACGTTGCTGGACAACGTCGTGCTGCCCGCTGCCACGGGCTACAGCATGACGGCCAGCGCGACGGCGGGTTCACAGGCCGATACGACGACCGCCGCTTACGATAGCTATTGCCTGGGTGATCTGGACAGCGCGATCGACAACATTTT
>CALMVM010000486.1 GCA_937873255.1 uncultured Verrucomicrobiota bacterium
TCGATCTGCGTTTCGACGTGGGTGACATCTATCCGCCGTATTCCACCCTGCGTAGCGACCCGCTCGGGGCCAAGGTGTTCTTCGCCAGCCTCGACGCCCTGCCCGGCCGTCGCACCGAACGCAGCCTGCGCCCGCTCGCCTCGCTCGGCACCGAGCCGCTCCGGCCCGCCGATTACGACAACGGCGAACGCGACTTCACCTGTTTCTACCTCGGCGCGGACGCGCGGGAATGGCCCTACCTGCTCAATTCCGCTGACGCCGAACGCCTGGAAACGATCATGCGGCGCGGCGGCCGGGTGGTCATCACGTTCCAGTCCACCCACTTCGAGCCGACCGCCACGACCCTCACCCGCGCGCGTGCCGACCACGACCCGTCCGACTCCGAGAACATCCACGACGGCCCGGCCGCCCGGCAGCAGGCGAAGAAAAACCGGATGCCCGACCTGATCGCGCGTTGGGGGATCGACTTCCGCCGCCAGCCCGTGCGGCCTTCCTCCAAGCACACCGACGACACGCACGGCATCCCCTTGCCCAATGCCTCGCCCGACGCCGACCCCACCGACTATGCCACGCCTGATCCCTCGCTTGCGGGCCGTACCGGACCCGACGCTGCCTTCGCCGAGGATCGCGAGGCCGTGCCATGGCATTCGACCGTGGATTTCCGGGCGGACACGATCCACGCCCGGCTCGTGCGCTGGCACCGCCTCTACGAACGCCACGGCCGGCCGGTGATCGTTTCGCGGCCCTTCGGCACGGCGGGCGGCGAGTTGATCCTCGTAGGCGACACCTATTTCCTGAGCAACGAGGGCCTGCGCGATCATCCCAGCCCGGCCGTGCTCGCCGCGCTCGTCGGTAGCGGGAAGCGGATCATTTTTGACGAGAGCCACCTCGACCTGCTGGAAAAACCGGGCATCGTCACGCTCGCGCGGCGGTATCGGCTCCAGGGGGCGTTGGCGGCGGTGGGGCTGCTGGCCGCGCTGTTCGTGTGGCGCAACGTCGTCAGCCTTGTGCCGTCACGCGCGTTGGCCTCGTCGGACCCGGCGGATGGGCCCGACACCGTGTTGGGTCATCCGGCGGCGAGCGGGTATCTGAACCTGTTGCGCCGCAGCGTGCGTCCGCGCGATTTGCCCGGCCTCTGCCTCGCGCAATGGGAACAGGGCACGCCGGGCGCTCGCCAACCGATCCCCGCCGGCACGCTCGAACGCGTCCGCGCCGTGCTCGCGCAGGAAACGACCCTGCCCGCGCGCAAGCGTTCATCCGTGGCCGCCGTCTACCGCGCGATGTGCGGGGCGGCCAAGAAAAAATGACGAATGACGAATGACGGCGGGCAAGTCGCACGGCATCCGGGCTAGCGCCCCGCAGGTGGTCGATTCGCCACCTTTTCTGCTTCCCACTTTCCCGCCTCTACCTTCATTCTTCCGGTTTTCGTCATTCGTCATTCCTCTCATGGACAACCTCGAACAACTCAAGGGCGTGCTCGCCGCCGCCCGCGCGGAAATCAGCAAGGTCATCATCGGCCAGCACGACGTGGTCGATAAGGCGCTCATCGCCGTTTTTACCGGCCAGCACGCGCTCATCGAAGGTGTCCCCGGCGTCGCCAAGACCCTCCTCGTCCGCACGCTCGCGCACGTGCTCGGCACGGATTTCAACCGCATCCAGTTCACCCCCGACCTGATGCCCGCCGACATTACCGGCACCAGCGTTTTCGACCTTCAGCGCAACGCCTTCCAGTTGGTCAAGGGGCCGATCTTCACGACCTTCCTGCTCGCCGACGAGATCAACCGCGCGCCCGCCAAGACCCAGAGCGCGCTCCTCCAGGCCATGCAGGAACGCGTCGTCACCATCGACCGCGACACGCACGCGCTCTCGCCGAACTTCACGGTGTTCGCCACCCAGAACCCCGTCGAGAGCGAGGGCACCTATCCGCTGCCCGAAGCGCAGCGCGACCGTTTCCTGTTCAAGATCGTGATGCCGTATCCCGAGCGGGACGACGAATTCGCGCTCGCGCGCAAGACGCTCTCCGCCCACGACGCCCCCGAGACCGTGCTCGCGCGCGGCGAGGTGCAACAGGTCGTCACCGCCGAGGCGCTCGCTGCCCTGCGTGCCAATCTCAGCGCGGTGGTCGTGCGCGACGAATTGGTCGCCTACGTCGTGGACCTCGTGCGCGGCACCCGCGCGCAGGAAAGCGTGCTCGTCGGCGCGGGTCCGCGCGCCACGCAGGCGCTCCTGTTGGCCAGCCGCGCGGCGGCGGCGTTGGACGGGCGCGATTTCGTGACGCCCGACGACGTGCGCGCGCTCGCCCTCCCCGTGCTCGAACACCGCCTGGTCCTGCGTCCCGAGTTCGAGATCGAGGGACTGACCCTGGCGGAAGTCATCGGTCAGGTGCTCGAAAAAATCGCTGTGCCGAGGTGATCGGCGAGCGGCGAAGCGGCGGGCGGTGAGCCTTCCGGGCACCGTTTTCCTGTCCTCGACCCAACCCCCCATCTCTCTAAAAACAAGAAGGGGTGCCGCCCTCGTCGAGCAGCACCCCTCTTGAATCGAGCGCGTGTATCGCGCCGCGCCGTTTTACTGCACGGTCTGCGAGACGGCGGTCTGGGCGTTGACGAACCCGTAGCCGTCCTGCGTGGCGTAACCGGCACCGATGCGGTTCACAATCGTGCCGGTGAACGTGCCGCCGTCCGCGGTGGTGCCGGTGAACGTCATGCCCGAGGTGTTCACCACACCGCTCGGCAGGGACACGCCGCCGCCGAAGATGTCGGCGCTGTACAGGACCTGGCCTGTCGTGGCGCTCGTCACCGCGTTGTAGGTGGCACCGACCGTGTTGGCCCGCGCCAGACCGCGGCCCACCGTGAAGCGGAGCGCGTTGGCGTTGGTGAAGCTGCCGCTCGGGATCGTGATGGTCAGCGTGTAGTACTGCGTGGCCGTCGTGTTCGACGGATTGCTGCCGACCGCAACGGCCCCCGTCACGCTGTTTGCGTTGGCATTCATGATCGTGCCGGTGTTGGTCGTCGGATTCAACGTGAACGCCTTGGTCGCCGGCGCGAACATCACGCCGGGCAAGCTGTTCTCGAAGTAGGTGACCGTACCGCCGACCGTGGTATCGACCGCGTTGTACGTCACGCCGTTGTTGCCGCCGCTGACGCCGCCGCCGCTGCCGTTGGTACCCGGGTTCAACACCAGGCTGGTGATGGAACTGCCGCCCACGTAGGTGACGGTGAACGCACTGGTGTCGTTGCCGCCGGTGGCGGTCAATCCCGTCGCGCTGGCGTTGCTGCCGTCGCTGCTGATCGTGATCGCTACCTTGCCCGTGCCGGTGGTGCCGCCAGTCACGCGGGCGGAGCCGGACGAGAAGTTCGGATCGAGATCATGCGGGAACGTCGAACGCTCCAGCAGGCTGGTCATCTGCGTCGGGGTGATGCCGCGCCGTCCGCCGTGGTTCTGGAGAACGAGGGCGGCGATGGCGGCACCGTGAGGGCCGGCCGCGCTCGTGCCGAAGAACTGGCCTTGCATGGTATCCGGGTCTTCCGCGTCGTCCGCAGCGAACCCGGCCTGCGTGCTGAGGTTCGAGGAGACGTTCGCGCCGTCGGCGAAAGCCAGGCGCGGCTGGAGCCGGATTTCCGGCGTGGCGAGGCGCTGGTCCTGCTTGTTGTAGTAGATCGTCACCGGCCCGGGCGAGGTGAAGGTCTCCGGCAGGCTCGGGCGGAACACGCTGTAGGCGGCGCAGCCGTTGCAGCCGTTGGCCATCGCGTGGCCGCCGGTCGTCACCGTGTTGTAGCTGAAGTACTCGGCCGGGCCATAACCCGCGCGGCCGTTGCCGGGCAGCAGGTAGCGGATGTGCGTCGGGAAATTGAACCCGGCGGCAGGCACCACGGTGCGTGCGATCACGTACTGGATCTGGGGCACCGCCGCCGAGGTGCGGTTGGTGTAGCCGAGCTGGATCGGTTGGTTGGTGGCCGTGGCGTCGGCCGTCAGCGAACTGGCGGCGACGTAAGCGCCCGTGTCCACGCGGAAAGCGAGGATGCTCAGGCTCGTCGTCGGCCCGGGGGTCGTGAAGCCCGCGAAGGACTGGACCGTCAGTGAGAACGAACCGGTCGTCGTGCCGAAGTGGTCCACCTTGATTACGAAGCCGGTATCGTTCGTCGGAGCGATGAAGCGCACCGTCTCATCCGTGCCCGTGTCCTGCGCGTTGACGAGGACCGTCGTGCCGTCCGACTTGTACACCGTCACGATGCCGTCGAAACCACTGTTGTTGGTCGCGGCCTCGATGACCTGATAGCTGGTGCCCGCCGTCACCGTACCGGTGACCGTGAAGTTCACCGCCGCCGTCGTGTACGTACCGGTTGTCTGCAGCAGCGTGCTCGTGACGTTGACTCCCGTGTTCTGGTCGTACACGTCGTTCCACTGGAAGGTAGTCGGCACCGTGTTGTTGGCGGCGATGTTCACCGTCTGCGCCACGTCGAGTTGACCAGGAACCGGATTGAAGTTGTGGAAGCCGCCCGCGTACAAGGCGGTCGGAACGTTGGTCAGGTTGATGTTAGTGCCCGCGAGCGCGGTGTTGCCGGCGGCGGCGGTCAGGCCGGTGCCGTTGGCGACCCAGCGGGTGTCGCTGTCGTAGCCGTTGGTGCCGATGTCGTTGGCCGCACTGGAGAAGTACGCGACCCCGGCGGCGGCCGCGTCGTCGACGCCGTTGCCGATGATGCCGTCCTGGAAGAACGGCTCGTCGAAGTAACCCACGTCGTCGCAGATCGTGTCGGCGGCGAACGTCTGGCCGGACACCGTGTAGCCGGAGATGCCCGCCAGACCGCGGATGTTGTTGGCGAAGCCGACCTCGCCGCCGTCTGCCGTGGCGAAGCCGATCTTGGCCAGGGGTGCCATCTTGTAAACGATCTGGCACATGCCACGACCTTCGTCGTCGCTGGTGGCGCTGGACAAATCGTCCTGCAGGACGAACACCGGGGTGGTATTCACCGTGCTGCCGGCGCCGGGAAGGTCGCCGTTGGTCACGTCCACGGACGCCGGGCCGGCGGTGTTCGCCGCGAAGCTGTTGGAGATGCAGGCGATCTGCATGTTCTGGCCGGCGAGATTGAGCGTCGCGCCCCCCCCGGGGTTGTTGGCCGCCGAGTTGAAGAACGAGCTGATCTGATCCACGCGGTGCTGCGTGACGCCCTGGTCGAAGGTCGTGCCGACCTTGGTCAGAACCTCACCGACGGTCGCGCTGGTGTCGCCTGGCTGGGCAGCCGGCTCGGCCACGGGGGAAACGGGGGCGATCCTCACCGGACCGTTGTGGCGGGGCTTCCACTCCAGAATGACCGAGGTGACCCCGGGCGACTTCGCCAGGGCGGCGACATCGGCCACGTCCACGTAGGCGTTCATCACGCCCGCGCCCTTGTAGGCCGCGTCCACCGCCGTGATCGTCAGCGAGGGAATCCCCGCCTCCATCGTGGCGCGCGCCGCACGGAAGGGGACCGAGCTGTTGAGGTTGATGCGCACGAGCAGCCGGCCCGCCGGGTCGCCGAGGGCCTGGGTGGCGATGGCCGCCGCCGTTTCGTTGCTGTAGGTCTTGCCGTTGACGGTGACGGCTCCGCTCAGGCGCCGTCCCTCTTTGAGGGCGCTAACCACATCGAGATTACTCTGCACGAGTTTGTCCAGGCCGTTGCCCAGGTTGGATGGAACCGGCTTGGCTTGCAGGGACGAAGCGCCCAGCAAGGCGAGGCCGAGGACCGCGGGCACGGAGACCGCCGCCAGCCGCAGTCGGCGGCGCAGGCGCGTGAAACTAGGTAGGGTGATGTTCATGTGATTGGAATAAAGGTCGAGAATCCCGCGAGCTGAGTACTGGTCTGTCACTTCCGAAATCGATGGATCGTACGGGGTGGAGTGTCTGTTTGGGTAAGATCTGGCTTGGTATTTTTTACTGAACGGCGTTGGTAACAGCCGCCTGGGCGTTGATGAACCCGTAGCCGTCGGTGACCGAGTAGCCCGCACCGATGCGGTTGTTGATCGTGCCGCTGAAGGTCGAGCCGTCGGTCATCGTGCCGCTGAAGGTCATGCCCACGCCGTTGCCGGTCCCCTGCGGGATCAGCACCGTGCCGCCGAACAGGTCGGCCTGGGTGAAGCTCGTCGAGCTGGAAACCCCCGCCGCGCCGGGCACGAACGTGCCGGTGCCGTTCACGACGGTCGAGCTGTGCTGCGGACCGTGGCCCACGGTGAAGTTGAACACGTTGCCGCCCGTGAACGCCGCCGCCGGGAACGTCAGCGCCATCGTCCACCACTGGCCGGTGACCGACGGAGCCGGGGCCTGGTTGCTGAACGTCACGGTCGTGCCTGCCAGCGTCGTCGCGCCGCTGCCGACCGCGAAGGCAATCGAGTTCGGCTCGAACACGATGCCGGGGTACACGTTGTCGAAGTACACGTTGCTGGCATCCAGGCCGTTGTTGCCGCCCGTCGTGCTGCCGCCGGTGGCGGGGGTGCCCGTCGGGTTGAACGTCAGCGAGGCGATGGAACCGGGCCCGACGTAGGACACCTGGATCGAGTTCGGTTTGTACGCCGCCGCGCCG
>CALMVM010000487.1 GCA_937873255.1 uncultured Verrucomicrobiota bacterium
CTGAAACCTTGCCCGGGGACGGGGGTGGGGCTAGGATTCGCAATGTTTACTCCCCCCGCCATCTACGCGGACCCGGCTTTTGACATGGCCGTCGAGCAGTTTCGTCTGATCGCCGACCACCTCAACATCGACCGCAACGACCGCGACCGCCTCCTGTTGCCCAAACGCTCGGTCACCGTTTCCCTGCCCATCCACCGCGACGACGGCTCGACGACGGTTTTCACCGGCTACCGCGTCCAGCACCACCTGACGATGGGCCCGACCAAGGGCGGCACGCGGTTCGCCCCGAGCGTCAATCTCGGCGAGGTCGCCGCGCTTTCGATCTGGATGAGCTGGAAATGCGCGCTCGCCGGCTTGCCGTACGGCGGCGCGAAGGGCGGTATCACCGTCAGCCCGCGCGATCTTTCGCACCGCGAACTGGAGGCGCTCAGCCGCCGGTACATGCAGGAGATGATTTCCTTCGTCGGGCCGCACACCGACATCATGGGGCCGGACATGGGCACCAACGAGCAGGTCATGGCGTGGTTCATGGACACGTACAGCGTCCACATGGGGCACACGGTCAGCGAGATCGTGACCGGCAAGCCGGTGTTTCTCGGTGGCTCGGCCGGCCGGCGCGAATCGACCGGGCGCGGCGTGGCGTTCCTCGTCGAGCGGGCGCTCGACACCCTCAAGATCAAACCGGGCGGCTGCACGGCGATTGTGCAGGGGTACGGCAACGTCGGCTCCGTCGCGGCGGAAGCGCTGTATTTCAAATCCGGCGTCAAGATCGTCGGCTTATCGGACGCCTACGCGGCGTTCTATGATCCGAAGGGCATCGACCTGGAAGCCATCGGCGAACACATGCGTCACCACCCGGACCTGAGCGGGTTCAAGGGCGCGTCGCCCATCGACCCGGAGGAAATGCTCGTGCAGCCGTGCGACATCCTGATCCCCGCCGCCGTGGACCGCGTTATCAACGGCTCCAACGCCGGGAAACTCAAGTGCCGCATCCTCGCCGAGGCCGCCAACGGCCCGACCACGCCCGAGGCCGACGTGATCCTCGACCAGCGTTGGGATGAGATCATGGTCATCCCCGACATCCTCTGCAACGCGGGCGGCGTGATCGTCAGCTACTTCGAGTGGGTGCAGGACCTCCAGAACTTCTTCTGGAACGAGACCGAGATCGCCGACAAGCTATTCCGCATCATGGACGCCGCCTTCTCGGCGGTCATCAAGCGCGCGAAGGCCGAGAAAATCCCCAACCGCCGCGCCGCGCTCGCCATCGCGGTCGAGCGCGTGCTCAAAGCCAAGCAGACGCGCGGGCTGTTCCCCTGACGCGGGCGGCGTTCTAATAAACCGATTCTTCCTTCTCCCGACGCTCCGGGTTGTCGGGAGCGAGGAAGTCGGGGTTTTCCGAAATCCGGTAGAGCGAACGCCGACAAAACCCGACTGCCCACGGGGTCATCTTGTCGAACCACTGCGAGGCGCGCACGTACGCGATCACGCTCGACCAGAAACGTGCGCTGGCGACGATGGCCACCGCGCCGGCGGTCCACCCCGCGACGGCGGTTTTCGTGGGCTCGAAAGCGGCGGGGAACTTGATCGCCGCCACCCACGCAACGAGGGCGAGCGCGCTGCTGTAGATCAGCATCGTCCGCAATTGGCCCCGCCCGAGCGTCCAGTAAAAACGTTCCGGCGGCACCGGGGCGCGGCGGCGCGACATCCCGCCTAGTTCGAGGCGTTGCACGAGCCGCAGATAGTCCGCCCACGCAAGGAGTGGGATCGCGGCGGAGGCCACGAGGATCGTCGGGAAAGCCGGCAGGGCGGTCACATACTCCCAGATCGCCCCGAGCATCAGCCCGAACACGCCGCAGAGGAAGAGAAGTTCAAACATGGGAGGGGATCCAGGTCGAAGGCCGTGTCCTGCGGGCGGAAAATCACGCCGGCGGGAACATCGTATTTTTTGTAACGCAAACCGGGGCGTTTGGCAATGGCGCTCCGGAGCGATAAACTGCCGTACCCATGTCCGACGCGGCATTCTATTACCAGTGCCAACGATGCACGAATTGCTGCCGCTGGCCCGGCTTCGTGAAAGTGGACGACGCGGACATCACGGCCATCGCCGCGCACCTCGGTCTTTCGGAGGATGATTTCATCCAGCGTTACACCCGCCTGCGCCCCCGGCGCGATGGTCTCGCACTGACAGATAAGCCGAACGGCGAATGTGTTTTTCTCGAAGGGCGGGATTGCGTCGTGCAAGCCGTGAAGCCCGGACAATGCCGGGGTTTTCCGAACACGTGGAATTTTCCCGGCTGGCGGGAGGTCTGCGAAGCGGTTCCGATGCCTCGATGACGGACGGCTGCGGCGTCAGGTCACCGTCAGCACGATCTTGCCAAACTGGTCCGCTTTCTCCATCGCCTCCAACGCCGCGTTGCCCTCGGCCAGCGGGAACACGTGACCGGTCAGCGGCACGATCTTTTTTTCAGTCACGAATGCCACCATCGCGGCAAAATCCCCCGGACTGCCCATCGTCGTGCCAAGGATGGAAAGCTGTTTCCAAAACACCCGTCGCATCGGGAACTTCGGTGGGTCGCCCGCCGTCGCACCGAAAAACGCGATCCGTCCGCCGGGCGCGGCGAGTTCGACGAGTTGGTTGAAGCCCTCGCCACCCGCGCTGTCAATCGTCACGTCG
>CALMVM010000488.1 GCA_937873255.1 uncultured Verrucomicrobiota bacterium
GTTTCCGGCCGCGTAGTGGCCGGAAACGATCAAAGCCCGTTTTATCAAAATGACAGCCGCACCCCGCCGAGCACGCTGCGGCCGGGCAGCGGCAGCACTTCCTTGAGAAAACTCTCGTGGTTGCGCGCCTCCTCGTTGGTCAGGTTCGAGCCGCGCACGAACACCTCCGTCGTGACCGGCTTTAACCCGTGCCCGATCCGCAACGGCAGCCGGTAGCTCGCGCTCGCGTTGAGCAGCGTGTACCCCGGCGTGCTCGTCTCGAACTGCGCCGTGCGGAACTGATGGTTGACCCGTACGCCTTCGATTTTCAGACTCAGTTTCTCGCTCGTGTAGCCGAGCCCCACCCCGACCCGTAACGGGGTAATGCGTGGCAGACTCCCGCCCGAGTCGCGGTCCTGCGCGTGGACGTAGTCAGCCTTCACCTCGAAGTAAAGGTCGTTCGGGTTGAACACCTGCTCGGTCTTCTCGCCGGTGATGCGCGCACGTACGCTCTTGTCGTCGGATGCGGCCACGGGGCGGCTGAGCGACGCGGGCAGCAGATGCACGTCCACCAACGCCTCGCCGCCGTAGAAATCGGCGTTGATCGGCGCGTAATCGAAAATCCGGTTGCCGTCCACGTTGCCGGCTTCCGGCGTGAAGTCGATGTAATCGTAGAAGCGGTTGTAAAACCCGCTCAGGCTGCCCGTGACAATCCCCGCGCGCTTGCGGATGGAGAAATCCACGCCGATCTGCTTTTCCTTGCCCAAATTAGGGTTGCCGATGAGGTACTGGAACGTCGCGTCGTGCACGCCGCGCGCGTAGAGTTCCTCGGCCGTCGGCGCGCGTTCGGAGTACGAGAACGTCAGAGCGGCGGCGGTGTCCTTCAGGAACTCGTACACCAACCCGGCGCTGACCGAGAGCGGCAGGAATTCGCGCACCTTGCTGTCGCCCGGTTGCAGACTGGTCAGCAGCGGGTCGTCAGAGCGGATGCTCACGCGGCTGTACTCCACGCGTCCGCCCACCTGCACGCGCAACGTCGGGTCCCAATGGTCGTCGGACGTGTTGTTCGTGCTCGCCACGACTTTGCCGCCTTCGCGGGCATCCGGCGCGTGGTCCGTGCGGCCGCCGAAGATTTTGGCTTCCTCGAAGATGAACCCGGCGGGCTGCACGGTGCGCGTCGGTTGCAGGAACGCGTCGTCGCCACCCACGGCCAGGTCGCGCAGGAAAACCTGTTCGCCCACGCTGCCCTCGAAGACGCCGATGGGCTTGTGGACGAGTTCCAGGCGTTCGTCGAAACCGCTCGTCAGGAACGTCGAGCCAATCGTGCTCGCGCCGTCGATCTCGCGGTGCTTGTAGTCGGTGGCGTTGATCTTGAAGTTGATCGTCTGCACGTACGGCAGCGGATCGACCACGGAGGCGCGGATGTCCCAGCGGCGTTTGGTGATGTCTAGGCGCGTGGTCTCGACCGGTTGCGTGGGGTCGTCCACTTCCGGGTCATCCGGCACGCCGTAGACGGAGAGATATTGGCCGAAGCTCGTGCCGATGTATCCCTTGTCCCACACGTAGGAAAGGCCGACGCCGAAGTCCTTCGTCCGCACGTAGGTGTTCGGCACGTAATGGACCGGGTCGCCCCCGACGTTGTCGCCGAGCGCGATTTGTTCCGGGGCCAGATTCCGGCGAAGCCGGCCGTCGAGCGCGTGGCCGGGCACCATCAGGTCGTCCGTGAAAAAACGCGTGCCGTCGAAATGAAAGACGAAGTGTTTACCTAGTGCCACGTCGAGCGACGCCGCGCCGCTGCGCTCGAAATCGACGTAGCCCATCCGCCCGATCAACTCGCCTGCGTACCCACCGTCGGGTAAGGCCGTGGGGATGCGGCTGTCGATGACGTTGACGACGCCGCCGATGGCGCTGGAACCGTAGAGGATCGTCGCCGGGCCGCGCACGACCTCGATGGATTGGCTGACGAGCGGCTCGACGCTCGGGTTGTGATCGGGCGAGAGGTTCGATACGTCGAAAATCTCGGTGCCGTCGTTGAGCACGCGCACGCGGTTGTCGGCCTGGCCACGGATGGTCGGGCGGCTCGCGCCGTTGGTGAACCCACTCTGGCCGATGCCCGGTTCGCCGTCGAGCGCCTCGCCGAGGGTGGTGGCCTGTTTGCTTTTCAATTCCAGGCCGGAGAGCTGGCTGACAGGCTGCGCGAGGTCGAACGCCGAACGGTCCAGCGGCGACGCGGTCACGACGACGCGGTCGGTGGTGCCGGGGGTTTGTTTGGCGGGGGTTTCGGTGGAGGTGTCCTGCGCGCGGGCGGCGTGGCCGAGCACGAGCAAAAGCGAGGATCGCAGCAGAAAGGAACGAACGGAAACGGACGGTTTCATTGGAATCAAGCGAGGATCGAACCCGGCGAGATTTCAGTGGATCAACATTAAATGCAAGTAATTTGCTTCTGCTAATGCAAATTATTTTCAATCCAGAAGAGGATGGCTTTTCGAGCCGTTCCCTACAGCATATTTCCTTTGCGCATGAGGTCTGCAGCCCCGGGCCGGGCGGAATAATTTTTACCACCGGGGGGGCCGGGGGGGAACCCGGTTGTCCCGCAGGAGCCCCGGCAGGGGCGTGAGAAAGCCGGCGCGATTTTGCTCGGGAGGCAGCCTTGTTTTCTTACGCCCCTGCCGGGGCTGTGGCTGAGAAATGTGCAATCACCCACGGCTCACGCCGTGGGCTAAGTTCTTACGCCCCTGCCGGGGCTGCGGAGACGCCACACGCGAGCCGAGAGCGCGATGATTCTCTCCTGGCCGGGGGTGATTGCACCGGGATGTTGTCCAGACAAGATCACGGACGGCTCGGAGAGCCGTCAGGACCTCGTGACGACGCCCGCCCGCCAGCCTTATGACGCGGCGTCCGTACTGCAGTCTCCGCACAGCCCGAAAAATTCCAGCGAGTGCGTCACCTGCGTGTACCCGTGCTTGCGCGCGATCTGGCGCTCCAGGCTTTCCACCGGGCAATTGCCCTCCAACGGCGTGACCGTGCCGCAATCCGTACACACCAGATGATCGCGGTGATGCCGGCTGTCCACCAACTCGAAATAGCTCGACGCCCGGCCCAGGTTGACCTTGCGCGCGATTTTGAGTTCCTCCAACAGCGCCATCATGCGGAACACCGTGGCGAAATCGGGCGGTTCGCCGCCCTTCGATTGGCGCACGGCCTCGGTCTGGATTTCCTCCAGGCCGAGCGGTTTTTTGGCCTTGAGCAGCGCCTGCAAAATGGCCCGGCGGTTGCCGGTCATCCGCAGTCCCTTGCTCCGCAGCAACTCCGCCAGGCCATCGAGCGTGAACGGCTCGGCGTCTTCGGCGTGGGAGTGGGAGTGGTGCGAATGGGAACGAGGCATAAGCGGGGAGGCTGAACCTGCGGGAAGATTACCACGGAAATCGGGTTTTGCACAAGGATGGCGGCAGGCCGTCGGGGCGACGGTTATGGCAAATGATTTGCAATTGTGACGGGGCACGATAAACTGGCGGCATGATGAAATCTCCCTTCCGAACGTTCCTCGCGTTGATGTTGGCCATGGTCGGCCTGACGGGTACGGCCCCGGCGGCACCGTTGAAGGTGGCGTCGCTTTCCACGGTGTTGAGCGATGTCGCGCGCCAGGTCGGCGGCGACCGGGTGCAGGTGGAGGAGATCGTCAAGGGCGGCGTGGACCCGCACGAGTTTTCGCCCAGTCCCAGCGACGTGCAGACCGTGACCGAGGCCGACATGGTGCTCATCAGCGGCAAGGGGATGGAAGGCTACCTCGCCAAGCTGGAGCAGGGCGCTGACGCGAAGAAATTCGTCAACGTCGGCGACCGGCTCGGCAATTCGCTCAAGCTCGTGGAAGACGGCAAGAAGATCGAGGACCCGCATTGGTGGCACTCGGTGGCCAACGTCAAGAAGGCGGCCGACCTCGTGCGCGACGCCCTGATCGCCGCCGACCCCACCGACAAGGACGCGTTCACCGCCAACGCCGCCGCTTATCAGACCAAACTCGACGCGCTCGACAAGGCCATCAAACTCAAGGTGGCCGAACTCGGCCGCGACAAGCGCAAGCTGGTCACCAGCCACGACGCGTTCCAGTATTTCGCGCGCGATTACGGGTTCAAGATTTACCCCATCGAGGGCGTCAGCACGGCGGAGGAACCGAGCACGCGCAAGGTGGCCGAACTGCTCGGCACGATCAAGCAGGAGAAGGTCAAGGCCGTGTTCTTCGAAAACACGCAAAACCCGAAGGTCATCGAGCAGATCACCAAGGAGACCGGGGCCAGGCTCGGCGGCGAGCTTTACGCCGACGGCCTCGGCGCGCCGGGCGGCGACGCGGCGACGTACGAGGCGATGATGAAACACAACGTGAACACGGTCGTGGATGCGTTGAAGTAAGGGGGGGCTGCGGGCGGTCCAAAATATCGCGGGCTGTTGTTTCTCCGTCTGTCATCCTGAGGGAAGTGCAACGAGCCGAAGGACCTCGCCGCATGGTACTCGCC
>CALMVM010000489.1:0-717 GCA_937873255.1 uncultured Verrucomicrobiota bacterium
CCGACGGATAATCCGGATCGAGCGGGACGTACGCGCCGCCCGCCTTGAGCACGCCCATCATGCCAACGACCATTTCCGCCGAACGCTCGAAGCACAACGCCACGAGCGTTTTGTCGCCGACGCCGTTTTTGCGGAGGTAGCTGGCGAGCTGGTTCGAGCGCAGATCGAGCTGGCGGTAGGTCAGTGTCTCGCCTTCCAGGATCACGGCCGGAACGTCGGGCGTACGTTGCGCCTGCAATGTGAATAGACCCGACAGCGTATCATCCGGCGAGTAATTAACATCGGTCGCGTTCCAATCCTTCAGAATCGTTTTTTGTTCCGCCGCGTCGAGCAACGGCAGCGACCACACCGAAGCGTCGGGATTACGTACGATCCCGTCGAGCAACGTGCGATAATGTCCGAGCCAGCGCATGACGGTCGCCTCTTCATAGAGGTCGCTGTTGTAGTCGCACTCGCAGTAGAGCGCGCCGTCTTTTTCGGCGACGTTCATGTGCAACTCGAACATCGCCGTGTCGTGCGGATTGCGGTACGGCACTTCCTCCGTCAGGAGTTCCACCGCCAGCCCGCCGCCGAGGTCGCGCTGGAACTTGCCGCTCTCGTAGTTGAAGAACACCTGGAACATCGGCGACCGGCTCGGGTCGGGGCGCCCGCCGAGTTTTTTCAGGAGGCGGCCGAAGAAATAATTCTGGTGTTCGTTGGCCGTGAGCACGAGGTCTT
>CALMVM010000489.1:779-4526 GCA_937873255.1 uncultured Verrucomicrobiota bacterium
CGAACGTCACCCCCTCCCCCGCCCGGCTGCGCAACGGCAGGACATTGGTCGTGTTCGCAAACAACCGTTCGCCCCCCGGCAGCGAACGCGCCTCGCCCTCGTACGCCACGCCGACGGTGAGGTCATCCTGCCCGCTGAGCCGGTGCAACAGCGTGCCGAAGGCCGACAGCAGCACCATGAACAACGAACCCCGCCGCGCCGCCGCGACCTTGCGCAGCGACCCGGCGAGTTCCTTCGGCAATGTCACCGCCACGCGCCGGCCGTGGTGCGTGCGCAGCGACGGATGCGGTCGGTCGGCGGGCAATTCCAGCGTCGGCACGCCGCCTTCGAATTGCGCGAGCCAAAAACGTTCGTCGTCGTTCTCCGTGCGCACGGCTTCCTCGATGCGCCACGGCACGAATTCGGAAAGCTGCATCGCCGCTTCCAATGTCGGCGTGTTCCCGGAGCGTTCCGCCTGGTAGAGCGCGCACAGGTCCTCGAAGAATACCCAATACGACGGCCCGTTGCCGAGCAGATGATGGAAGGTCAACACGAGCAAGTGCCGCTCCGTTCCCAACCGCACGAGCACCGCGCGCAGGAGCGGCCCGCGCTCGAAATCAAACTGCATCCGCTCGATTCCCGCGAGCGCGTCGGGCAGGCAGCCGACGTTGTCAGACAGGTCGATGACCGGCATGTTCACGGTCATGGCCGGATACACGACCTGCGCTTCGCCGTCGGCCCGGACGAGCGTGCGCAGCGCCTCGTGCCGGTTGATCGCCGCCTGCAACGCGCGCCCGAGCGCATCGGTGTCGAGCGGACCGCAGAGTTCGAGCGTGGTAGATTCCTGGTAGGCGCGGAGAGCTTCGGGATCGGTCTGGCCGAGCACCCACAGGCCGCTTTGCGCTTCTGTGAGAGGAAGGGTGCGCTCGGCCGGCGGCGGGTTCGGCGCGGGGGTATCGGCGTAGCGTTGCCGCAGGCGATCCAACGCGGGCAAGCTGGCAAGCACGGCGTCTGTGTCCACGCCGAAATCGATGAAGCAGCCGATCTCGTCCACGCCGATCTCGCGCAGGCGATCCACCACGGCAGCGCAGGATTCCGGCGAACCGATGAGCGCCTTGCCCTTCGCGTAATCGTCGAAGGATTTGTCCAACAGATATTCGATGTCCTCGGCCGCCACGTCCACGCTGCGGCCGTTCTGGCTTTCGAGCCGCTTCTGGCTGTTGTCGAGGAAGGAGCGCAAGTACTCGCGCAACGGTCCGCGCGCCCGTTCGCGGGCCGCTTCGGCGTTGTCGCCGACGAACGTGTGGACGAGGATGGTAACGTGCCCCTTCGCCGGGTCATGCCCGTGGCGCGCGAGCGCCTCACGATATTTGGTAATTTTGACGGCGACCTCTTCGAGGGTCTGGTTCATCAGGTAGCCGAGTACGCCCATGCCCTGTTCGCCCGCCTTGACGAACGAGTCCTCGTGGATACACGTCAGCCAGACGGGTAATTGTTTCTGCACAGGCAGCGGGAACAATTTTACGTCGAAGTCCGCCCCTGCTCCGGCTCGCATCGGCAGCGTTTCGCCACGCCAGAGTTTCTGGATCGTCTGGATGTCTTCCAGGCAAATCTCGCGGCGGCGCTCGAAGCGTTCAGGCGCGAAGATAAAATCGTTCGGATGCCAACCCGTGGCGATGGAAACACCGACCCGGCCGTGGGACAGGTTATCGACGAGTGACCATTCCTCTGCGACGCGCACCGGGTGATGCAACGGCAGGACCACGCTGCCTCCGCGCAAGGCGATACGCCCGGTGTCGCGCGCCAACGCGGCGGCGAGCAGAGACGGGTTCGGCGAGAATCCGCCGACGGCGTGGAAATGTCGCTCCGGCAGCCAGACAGCGGCGAAAGCGTGCTGGTCGGCGAACTTCGCGCTTTCGAGCACGAGACGGTATTTGTCCTCGTGATACGCGGCGGGGTAATTGCCGAAATAGTAGAGGGAGAAGGCAAGCGGTTTGGTGGAGGTGGACGGCGCGCTCCGAGCGGCGTTCGTTTCCGTGATGCTGCTGGCATCTTGCATTTCAGACGGCTGCGCCACGACCGGCACCAACGCCGCTCGGTGAGTGCCGTCCACCGGTATCCCTGGCAAAAATCCGCCCACCTGCATCTCGCGCACGCTTTCCTTGAACGCCTCGACGATAAACGCCACGTCCGCCTCCGTGTGCGCCGTGGACAGGAAACACGGCCGACCTTCCCAAATATGTATCCCCCGCGCGCGCAGATGAAAATACAACAGGCTGCCGAACTTGATCTCGTCGTCGAAATGCGGATAAAACAACGACGTAAAATTCTCTAGGTGCAGTGGCACGCCGCTCTCCGCAAGAAAACGGTTCAACTCGCCGACCATCGCGGCGGCGCGCGCACTGAGGTTGCGTTGCAGCTCTCCGCCCTCGCGCTTGAGATGGTTCAGGATCGCCCACGAAGCCGCCATCGTCAGCGGGTGGCGGATGTACGTGCCCGCGAAAAACGTCACGCCCACTTCCGGGAATGATCCATCTCCATACTGCCACGCGCCGCCGTCGAGCGCGTCCATGTATTCGGCCTTGCCTGTGATCGCGCCGACCGGCAGGCCACCGCCCACGATCTTTCCCCAGGTCGCTAGGTCCGCCTGCACACCGAAATAAGCCTGCGCCCCGCCGGGATGACAGCGAAACCCGGTGATGACCTCATCAAAGATCAGCGCGCAACCCGCCTGCGTAGCAATTTCGCGCACGGCATGGAGGAAGTCGCGCGGCTGCAAATCCGGCCGGCGGCTCTGCACGGGCTCGAGCAGGATCGCGGCGAGTTCGTGCGCGTGGGCGCGAAGAAGTTCCAACCCTTCAGCGGTGCCGTAATCGGCCACCAGCACGTCGCGGACGATATGCTCGGGGATACCTGGCGCGACCGGCGCGCTACGGCGGATGCCATCGACGACGTTGGCGCGCACGAGCACCTCGTCGTTGATGCCGTGGAAACCGCCCGTCGTGGCAATGCGCGTGCGGCCGGTGACGGTGCGCGCGAGACGCACGGCGGCGAGCACGGCCTCGGAACCGGTGTTGGTGAACGCCGCGCGGTCGGCCCCGGTCATCTCGCAGAGAAGCTTTGCGACCTTACCCGCAAGTGGGCTTTGCGGACCGACTTCCATGCCGAGCTTGAGTTGTTCCTCCAGTGCGGCGGTGACGAACCCCGGCGCGTGCCCGAGCAGGTTCGTGCCGAAGCCCATCGTCAGATCGACGTACTCGTTGCCGTCCACGTCCCACAGGCGCGAACCGGCGGAACGCGTGGCCACGATGGGATAGACCATTTCCTTCCAATACTGGCGGAAACCGGAAACGGTGCGCGGGTCGGACAAGTGTGCGCGGTTTTCCTGGGTGGACCGTTTGGAGCCGGGCGTGCGTGCGGTGTAGCGCGCGATGAGATTGTCGAGGTGGCTTTGCTGGCGCTCCGTGAACCCGCCGCCCGCGCCGCGTTCGATGGGCCGGTAGGGGCCGAACGCCTTGGATTCGACCTTCGCGGGCAGTGGTGCCGAGGACATTGCGGGCAGCGGCGGCGCGGCCGGCGCGATGTGGCCGCCGCGCAAGGCATCGAGCTGCTGCGACATCGCGCGGAGTTGCTCCTGGATGCGGTCGAGGACGGCGTGGCCGCTGCCGTTGTTTTGCGAGGAAACGGACGCGGCGGACGGGACCGGCGCGGCGGCGGGTTTCGCGGCATCGGGCGGAAGCTGCGCATCGAGGTGACCCGCCAGAGTAT
>CALMVM010000490.1 GCA_937873255.1 uncultured Verrucomicrobiota bacterium
CCAGCCCGCGCAGGCGACGACCACCAGAGCCGCCAGGAGAAACTTCGTCACGAGCGGTCGCGGGTGCATTTGCCGTCAACCTAGCACGAATAGGCGCGGCGTGTGCGGCATTGCATCCCCGGCGTGATCCGGACATAGGTGGAGCATGATCTGGCGACACGCACGCGGTTCCCTGGACTTGACCTCGCGCGCGGCGATCATGGGAATCCTCAATGTCACTCCCGATTCGTTTTCGGACGGAGGCCGTCATCTGGAAACCGCGGCGGCCGTCGAGCACGGTCTCAGGATGTTGGCCGACGGCGCGGCGATGATCGACATCGGCGGCGAATCCACCCGTCCCGGCGCGGAACAGGGGGGCGAGGAAGAAGAATTGCGGCGGGTATTGCCGGTCATCGATGGTCTGCTGGCGCGCGCTCCGGAGTGCCTGATCTCGGTGGATACGTCGAAGGCTGCCGTGGCGCGGGAGGCCCTCACGCACGGCGCGGCCATCGTCAATGACGTGACCGCGTTGCAAGGTGACCCCGCCATGGCGGAAACCGTCGCCAGCAGCGGCGCCGGTCTCGTGCTCATGCACATGCAAGGCACGCCGCGCACCATGCAACTGCAACCGTATTATGAAGACGTGACCACCGAAGTACGCGCGTTCTTCGAGGAGCGTGCGCAGATCGCCGATGCCGCCGGCGTCGCGTCGGACCGCCTGGCGTTCGATCCCGGCATCGGGTTCGGCAAAACGGTCGCGCACAATCTGACGCTCCTGCGCGAACTGGAAAAGCTGACGGTCCGCGGGCGTCCGCTGGTGTTGGGTGTTTCCCGGAAATCGTTCTTGTCCCGCGTCGCCGGGGTGGGTAGCATCGCCGAACGGCTCCCGCCCACCCTGGCGCTGACCGCTCTGCTGCGTGAGCGGGGAGCGCGCGTCCTGCGCGTGCACGATGTCGCACCTAACGCAGCCGCCCTGCGGACCGCCGAAGCTTTGCTGGAACCAATCTGACCGATGTGGTCGAGGCACCCAATTTCTTTTGATCTATGCCCGACATCCCGTTCCTTTTTATCAGGCAGCATTGGAACGCCCTGCTCGAAATCGCGTTTTTCGCGGTCGGCTTGTACTATCTCTACCGGTATTTTCGCGGCACGCGCGGCGCGCGCATCCTGAGCGGACTGACGCTTTTCGTGGTCGGTCTGGTCGTTTTGAGCCGCCTGTTCAGTCTGGTGGTCACGCGTTGGGTGCTGGAACAATCCTCCGTCTTCCTGCTTCTCATCCTGGTGGTGATCTTTCAGCCCGAGTTGCGCCGGGTGTTCGCGGAACTGGGCAGCCGGAAACTCTTCGGTGGCCGGGCGCAGGATCAGCGTGTGCTTGACCAGCTCTGCGGCTGCGTGTTCGAACTCGCCAGCCGTCATTACGGCGCGCTGATTGCTCTGGAGCGCGAGCTCGGTTTGCGAAGTTACGCGGAAACCGGTGTCACCTTGGACGCGACGTTTTCCGCCGAATTGCTGACCCCCATTTTTCATCCGAAAACGCCCCTCCACGACGGCGGCCTCGTTCTGCGGGGCGAACGGGTGGTCGCCGCCGCGTGCATTTTCCCGGTCAGCCAACGCGAAAGCCTGGACCGCTCGTTTGGCCTGCGGCATCGCGCGGGCCTGGGCTTGTGCGAGGAGACCGATGCCGTCGCCATCGTCGTCAGCGAGGAAACGGGCAGCGTTTCGCTGTGCCACAACCGGCGCATCGAGCGTGGGCTCTCACCGGCGGAATTGCGGGAGCGTTTGCGCCAAGTGTTGTTCAAAGGCGTCAGCCGCTTTCCGCTCGGATCTCCCCTTGCTGGCTCGGAAAAGCCGCCGCCGGAAG
>CALMVM010000491.1:0-1452 GCA_937873255.1 uncultured Verrucomicrobiota bacterium
CGTTTACAGCTTGGATTTGGAGCTGGCTTCGCGGAAAGTACCCTTCCTTATGTGGTCTCCCGCCGTTCGCCGCCTGCCCTTTCTGCTTCTCCTTCTACCTCCTACCTTCTGCCTTCTGCCTTTTCTTCTGTCCGGTTGCGCCGGCTACCATCTTGGGGAGGCCAAGCCGGCCTACATGAAGGACGTTCACACGATCTTCGTCCCCGTGTTCCGCAACAACACTCTCCAGCCGCAGATCGAAGGCATCGTGACCGACACCGTCGCGCGCCAGTTCCAGCAGGACGGCACGTACGCGCTCTCCTCCCACGATAACGCCGACGTGATCCTCAACTGCACCATCGAGCGCATCACTCGCACGCCGGCGCGTTCGGTGACGGGCAACGTGCTGTTGACGACCGAGTTCGACCTGAGCCTTTTGGCGAGTTACCAGTTGGTGGACCGCCGCACGGGCAAGGTGCTCGACTCGGGACAGGCCAACGGCACGACGAGTTTCTTCGTGGGCAACGACATCACCCAGGACGAACGCCAGGCGCTGCCGCTGGCCGCCGAACAACTGGCGGTACGTCTGGTCAGCACGGCGGCGGAAGGCTTCTAGGAAAATGACGAATGACGAAGGCGGAGCGCGAAAACCCGCGCGACCGTCTGTTTCGAAAAGTCTTCCCTCCGAATCATCGCCATTTCTCCCTCCGCTCATTCGTCACTCGTCATTCGTCATTTTCCCTCCGTGCTCTCCCTCGTCGGCACTCCCATCGGCAACCTCGGCGACATCACCCTGCGCGCGCTGGAAACCCTCCGCGCCGCCGACGTGATCGCCTGCGAGGACACGCGCCATTCCCTGCGCCTGCTCGAACGCCACGAAATCCGCAAGCCGCTCGTTTCCTTCCACGAACACAACGAGGCCCGGCGCACGCAGGAACTCCTCGTCCGCCTGCGCGAGGGCGCGAACGTGGCGCTCATCACCGATGCCGGGTTGCCGTCGGTGTCCGATCCCGGCGCGCGGCTGGTGCGCGCGTGCATTGAGGCCGGGCTGCCGTACACGGTGATCCCGGGGCCGTCGGCGGTGTTGACGGCGCTGGTGGGCTCGGGGTTGTCGGCGGAGAGTTTTTATTACGGCGGGTTTTTGCCTCCGAAAAGCGGCGGGCGCGAACGCGACATCCTGCGCGCGCTCGAACGCCCGGAAACCAGCGTGTTCTTCGAGTCCCCCCACCGGCTCGAACGCACCCTCGAAGTGCTCGCCCGCCACGCGCCGGAACGGCCGATCTGCGTGGCACGGGAACTGACCAAGCAGTTCGAGGAGTTCCGCCGGGGCCGCGCCGCCGAGGTGTTGGAACACTACCGCGCGCACCCGCCCCGTGGGGAGATCACGCTGGTCATCTCGGGCACGGACGAACGATCCTCGTAGCGAGGAAAACCAAGCAGAGCCCGCAGCCAAATCGATAAGCGCCGTAAGAT
>CALMVM010000491.1:1462-4029 GCA_937873255.1 uncultured Verrucomicrobiota bacterium
GTAAGATACGTGGTCAGACAGCGGGCGGAGCCGGGGAACGGGAGTGCTGCCGACGCCAGCGGTGAGCGAGAGCACTACCGGATAGCCAAGGCAGCAGAAGCACGAAAAGAAACGCAGTTTCCGAAATTCGGGAGGGGGACGAGGCTAAAATGTAAAGCTCGGATGGCACGAGGATAAGCAGCCATCCCAACAAAAGCAGCGTCACTCGCCACAAGCGAAATTCGCGGACGTGGCGTGCCGGTGAACGGTAAGTCGCCAACAGAGCCGCGCCGCCTGCTGTCGCCAGCACGAACGTCAACCACAAAGGTACAACTGACGGGATCACCGAAGGAATGTAGCTACGCCACTGAAGCCCCGGCGTCTTTCCCAAAAACCCCTACAACCCCGTGGGAACGTTGCGCAGCTTTTCTTCCCAGCGCGTAAGCAAATGCATCACGATGTTCGTGCCGAACTTGTAGCTCGTGCGCAGTTCCGGCAGTTCCAGGTCGCGGAAATAAATGTCCCGCCGATGGAAGATCGTCCCGTTCGTGGCGATGTACTGGGGGGTCTCGTCCTCGCGCAGGTCGTATTCCATCTTCTCGTCGAGCCCCACCTGCCACATGTCGTCGTAGTCGTTGGCCGTGTAGATCACCACGACCTCGCCGAAGTTCTTCAACGCGTACACGGGCTCCTTGTAATAGTTCAGCCCCGGCGGCACGCCGTTGACCTCCGGCAAGTACTTCTTCGTGAACAAATCGTGCGTCAGCGGCAGTTCCTGCCACTGGATGTCCTGGTCGGGCAGCACGCGCTTCATCTCGCGCCGGAACGCGATGTCGAAGCGCGACCGGCTACCCGGCAGCGAACTGTCCCCCCACACGCAGCCGCCGAGTTGGAGATATTTCTGGAGGTTCTCGACCTCCTTGTCCGACAGCTTGAAGTCCTGGTGTCCGGTCAGGATGATGAACGGCGGCTTCTTGGTGAACAAATCGTCGCTGGCGATGTCGAGCGGCACGGGGTCTGGCTCGGCCTGGATTTTGTCGTTGGACAGCTTGCGGATGACGTAGAGAAAATTGGTCAGGCTGCCCTTGACGATCTTGCCGTTCTTGACCTGGACGGTGCTGTCCCAGTCGCCGCCCGAGTATTTCGCCAGGAACGCCGTGAACTTGAACTTCCGGTCGTGGCCCACGCCGCTGCCGCTGTCGCCCGGCTGCGCCCAGCCCTTCGTGAACCCCTTGATCCCCGCCGCGATCTTCGGCGGGATCGCCCCGGGACTCGTCGTCGTGTTGACCGATGGCGTGGAGGTGTCCTTGATGAAATTCGTCGCGGTGCTGTTGAAGACCTCCGTCGGCGCGGGCGCGTTGAACGCGAACGCCCCCGTCTCGGTCGCCACCGAGATCGGGGCCATCGACTGGACGGGCGTGGAGTTGGTCGGCGTCGTGGGGGCGGTCTGCTGCTGGTCCATCGGCTGGACCTGTTCGGTGGGTGCCGGGGGGGCGGAGTTCTGCACCAGGCCGCCGTCGGTGCTATCCACGACATCCTCGGTCTTCGCCGCCTGGCGCACGAGCACGATGCCGCCGGCGCTCAGCACGAGGATGAAGTGCAGGGCCACCGAAATCGTGAAAAACCGCGACCGGCTCAGCCGGAAGATGAAGGCGCGCAGGGTCGGGTTCTGCGGATTGAACAAAGAAATAGCGGCCATAAGAGGGGAGCCTGACGTATCGTGGCAGGGAAACCGGGCTTTGACAAGGAGCTTCTCCCGCCCGCGCGTGGCGCGTGCATTGACACACCGCAAATTTCACACCAACTTGAGCTTGTGAATTATTTCACAAAGTCCCTTGCCTCCGTCCGCCGGAACGCGGTCGGGGTCGCCGAGATCCGGCAGATCTTCGCGCTGATCCAGCCGCAACTCGACGCGGTGGAGGCCACCATCAACCGGCAGGCGGAGGCGTTCGACCCGGCGGTGCAGGGCTACGTCGGCTACGCCTGCGCGACCAGCGGCAAGCGGCTGCGGCCGGCGCTGGCGCTGCTGTCCGCGGGCGCGACTGGCGGCATGGCCGAGCGCCACCAGTCGCTGGCGGTCATCATCGAGTTGATCCACCTGGCGACCCTCATCCACGACGACGTGCTCGACGGGGCCGACAAACGCCGCGACCAGCCCACGGCCAACGCGCGCTGGGGCAACCACATCAGCGTGCTGCTGGGCGACTGCCTCTTTGCCCACGCGCTGGACCTGGCGACGGGCTTCGACGACGCCGAGGTCAGCCGGAGCATCGCGCGGGCGGCGACGGCGGTTTGCACGGGGGAGATTCTCCAGACGCAACGGCGCTTCGACCTGAACCTGAGTTTCGCCGACTACTACCGGATCATCGAGATGAAGACGGCGGCGTTATTCGGCGCGGCGGCCGGGCTCGGCGCGAGCCTCAACGGGGCCGGCCCGGAGGTTTCCGAGGCGCTCAAGGTCTACGGGCTGAAGGTGGGCACGGCGTACCAGGTTTACGACGATCTGCTGGACCTGGCCGGCGACGAGGCCCAGGCCGGCAAGACGCTCGGCACGGATCTGCGCAAGGGCAAGCTGACGCTGCCGATCC
>CALMVM010000492.1 GCA_937873255.1 uncultured Verrucomicrobiota bacterium
CTTTCGGACTTGGCGTGGTAGTATAAACCTGCGCTGTAGTAGTATCATTGTTTTCCTGAGTTGGATTGTTAGGTGAATTCACAGATGTAACGACCCAATTTCCGTTGACTTTTGCTATTATTGCACTGCAATTCCGGTAGCTAACATGCCATTTATATTGAACGCCAGCGGGTGCAGCGGGCACCATTGCTTGTACTAAGAACGAATAAACAGAAGATCCAAAAGCGCTGAAAGATGTTGCATAAGCATTATCAAGTGGTAAAATACCAAGTTTATTACTGCCCAAAATTCGGATGGATTCCGCCGTACTCGAATTATCATTGCTCAAATAGAATGAATTTCTCGTAGCCGGACGTTTTCCAAACAGATCCTTTCCATCAAAACCGGTCTGCGCACCATTTAATAGAGCAATACGGGTTGCTAATTTTGCTGACACCGTCGGGGTTGGCGTTGGATCGTCAGCGCGGACAACGTTATTTGTCCCTGAAGTATTTGAAACGCTGCTGATGAGTGCAATAACTCCATGGGAATTGATGGACACGCAGCTAGCGTGCACGCCATCAGGCATACCAACTTGAGCAAAGCTCCAGTCGCCGTCGTTGTCCCGGGTGCACACGATGGTGTGGCCGGTGATGCCGTCGATCTTCGCCGTGGCCAGCAGGTAGATCGTCGCGTCCGTGCCCCCCGGCACCGCCTGGTTGCTGATGGCATAGGGCTGGATGTTCGCAAATAAAAGGGGACAGGCATCTTTCCGGTCGATGGAAAAGATGCCTGTCCCCTTTTATATTCACCTGAATCGTATCTCGCCACGCCATTATCCGGATAGGCACTAATTCGGTGAATTTGGCGCACTCAAATGCAAATTGATGAGCGTTTCCACAATGATCTGATCTTTACGGCTTTCCAGATCTCCAACAAAAATCCTTCTATTTGATCCACCAGCCTCCAAATTGTAACTGAGAGTATTGCAAGCTACGTCACAAACTCGCATGCTGCGTCCGAGCCCCGCTATGTCAGGAACATGCTCAATAACATACGCGGTTCGGTGGTCTTTTATTTGCCGCAGTAACTCAGTCGTAACCTCCGGCTGTTTATACCCTTCAAGTAAGTGCATCAAAGCCACTTTGCGCCCCGGCGAATCTGTCTTTTCTAGCTCCTGACAGATGAATGAGGGTGGCAGGTCCAAAGCGCGATATAATTTCCGCACCGAATTGTTAAGGGTTCCGCTAAGGTCTTGATCTAGGCCCATCTCGGCAAACATGGCTTTTGCCAATTCCTCTTGGCTATGAGTAGCAAGCAATTTTTTTTCTGCCTCCCACCCTTCTCCCTTCGGATGAATCGCACCGAAGTGCACTAAATCTTTGCGCATCGTTTGTTGAAAGTCGCTGTTCTGGGCAAGCAAGTTTGGCACGCAAAAAACGAAGGCCAGAAACGCCGACTTACGGATTGTTGTTTTGGTCGAAATCATTTTATGCTTCCTCTTTAAACTCGTTGAGAATTTCGGTAGGTCCACCACCATTTATCAGTGCATGCACGAAATCTGCGGGGAGTTTAAATCCTCTACTGTCCCATATGCTGACTGTGTCAGTGCTACTAATAAAGCATCCGTGATTGAACACTTCACTATAATCCCGCAAGCCATTACAAATCTCGGCAAAGAAAATCTTATAGCCTAATTTTGGCAATCCTTGATCCTTGGTCTTGACCACCAAAAAAGTGAGTAAAAGGGGACAGGCATCTTTCCGGTGATGGAAAAGATGCCTATCCCCTTTTTCCTGCTTTTATTTCCATCACGGCCGTGTCAATTTAAGCTTTGTAATGCCTTCTTGGATTATTTCGTCATTGAATCTGGCACCGTAGTGCACTTTGGGTCGCCTGAGATCGACAGGCGCATCTACGTTGTCAATCAATGCGTTGAAGGCCGCGTCACACACCCGATATGGATGTGGCTTCACGCCGTCGTCCATGTCGTCCATCCTCGGCAAGGTCACCGTCCGGCGGTCGCCGAGCTGGCGCAGTAATGCCTGCACTACCCCCGGCTTGTGGGTATTCCGCAGCACGAATATCAGCGACGCTTTGCGACCAGCAGATTGCGGCTTGTCCAACTCTTGGCAGAGCAGCGCAGGCGGCAGGTCCAGAGCCCGGAAGATGTCATAAACGGCTATATCACGACCCAAATTATTTGTCGTAGAGCCACGGTCGATGTCGATCTCTGCAATCAACGCAAGCACTACCTGCTCTGAGCCATAACCAGCAAGCGTTTTTTTATAACTTTCCCACTGTGGGCCTTTGGTGAAAATGTAAGGTGGTCCCACCATCACATGCATGATTGTTTGGAGATCGTCCGCCCGACAGAGCACGCCCTGCACGCAGAACGTGACCGCCAGCATCGTTACTCTAATGATTCGTTTGGGTAATGTCATCGCTTCCTATTCCGTTAAATCTGCCAATTATTTCTTGCGGGCCGCCTCCCTCTACTAAGGCCCGCACAAATGCATAAGGCGTGAAGTCATTCGACGACGAGTAATCGGTGGTGCTGATGAAGCAGCCATGATTGAAGACCTCGCCGTAGTCTCTCGCGCCGTTGCACACGAAGGCGCAGAAGATCTTGTAGCCAAACTTCGGCTTCACCGAGTTATCCACATCGACGACCAAAAAGTCGAGGTTTCCGCCTCCAGAATCCTCGCTCGGATCGGTTCGTCTCGTCATATGGTGTTGGGCGATTCCGGTGCCGCTCGGCGCAGGAAAGGTTCCACCTGCGCCGACGTGAGTATTGTCCGAAGCAGGGTTGTTCGGATAGCGCTCGTTGTTCGCGTGGTTGTAGCCGTCGATGATCGGTTTGGAAAAGGGGATCGTCACCGCGTAATTGGTAGGATGAGCAGGAATTTGGCCGGACGGGACGGCGCCGGGTCCGAAGTTGGGATACTCGGTTAGATCATCGTGGAGTTGCCTCCAAGGAATAGCGACCTGTGGGTTCCTCAGATGCATGAAATCGTCGATGCCATGAACGGAATGCGGGTCAAAATCGGGATCTGCCGCATGTACTTTCAGGGCAAAACCGGCACCATCGTTTCCGTGGCCACCATAGTACACGTACGGGGTCTCTTTCAAAGCTCTCACAAGCGAATCTTGGTTAGTGGATGTCTGCGCCACCCAAAGTGAAAAGGGGACAGGCATCTTTCCATCACCGAAAAGATGCCTGTCCCCTTTTATTCCTCCTAATTGTGAGGAACGACATTCGCATTACTTGAGATGTTGGTAGACAAAGCTTCAATTTCCTTCTGTAGTTCGTCCGGAGTTAACTTCTTAGCAGCCTTCAGCTGATTCAAGATATTATTCATCGAGTTGGTGACTGCTGCCATATCTGTAGGCATGACGGTCCAACTACCGCCATCCGGCCATTTGGCGGTCCATTGATCAACGAGTTCGCTAGCCCGTTTATTCAATGCCTTTGATTCTGCTGATGGAACCATGGCTGCAACCAGTGGAGCGATGTCTTGATAGATGCTTGCAGCCGCCTTCATATCATTTTTGTGCTGATTATCAGCATTCAGCATCTCGGTTTGAGATGCAGAGGCATGCTGTTTTGCAGTTAGTTGCTGCCCTAGATATGCTTCTCGAAGATGTTGATAGAAATTGAACAGTTCCAAAGTTGAATCGAAGCCATGCTGTCCCGCAAGGCTCTCCAGCCTCATCAAACGCCACGTTTTCTCTCCTAGATAAAGTCGCTGATTCCACTGATATATACGATCAGCGGATGGATGAGCATTGTTTGCGAGCAGGGCAGTCCTTTCTGATTGCGATAGCTTTTTGAATTCCTCGAATGTGTTGGGATCATCACCGTAAATATTTTGGGCAATTGGCAACATAAAAAAGCACAAAAGGAGTCGAATTTTCATTGCAATGGAGATCATGGATAATGCCCTTCGTAAATTTTCGCAACCCCATCCGTCCCATCTGGTTTAGAGTGTGCCGTCCAGTTTGCAGGATTTTGAATGTACTGCGATCCGGCAGAATAAATTGGGCTGGTGTTTGGAGGTCTGGTGGTGCTCAGATCATTGTTGTATCCCCCTGCACTGGACGTATTGTCCAATAGAGGGTTAGGCTTAGATCGCGCATCCCAAGCAAGGCTGTTGGTACCACTAATAATCGCGCCATTTGCATAGCCGGTGTAGCACTCGGCAATTGGGGATGGGTTAGGCACAGCGCCAAGGTACGTCAAGACAAGAACCCACTTAAAATCGACGATCTCCGAGACTCCAGTCACCTTTGCTAGCATCGTCGGATTATTGATCACTAAACTGGGAATGTCTGGATTTTTCCATGTCAAATTGCCCATCCCATCAGGAGTGCCAGGCTGTTGATATGATCCTGTATCGGCCATCCATCCCGTGGCGGAGTTTGGTGTCCAACCTGGCGAAAGGCACCAAAGACTACTGCCATCATTAAACGTTATAATTTCTTTGAATCTGATATCTCGCCAAATACCTCCTGCTGAAATGTTTAATGTATTGGCGTTCTTGATCGAGGTAGTCGCTGTTGCGGTTTGTTTAAATCCTATTAAGCTCGATCCATCCCATTTTCCTCGAGTGTCAGTTTTGACTTTCATCGGCACAGATGCCAAAAACAAAGCTTTCTGCGGCGTCGGCGTTGGGTCACCGTTAATGTGAATGGCATTAGCCGTTCCAACATTGTTTGAGACGCTGCCAATTCCAGCGATGGCGCCGCTGGAATTGATGGACACGCAGCTAGCGTGCATGCCATCAGGC
>CALMVM010000493.1 GCA_937873255.1 uncultured Verrucomicrobiota bacterium
ACGGCTCCTACTCATCTGTCATCCTGAGGCGAGTTTTACGAGCCGAAGGACCTCGCCGCCGGGTACTCGCTCGCCATACACTTGCAGCCTGCCCCCATCGGTTGTCTTCTTTCTCCGGTCAACCGCGACCGGCACACGTGCACCTTGGGCGAGGTCCTTCGACTCGTAAAACTCGCCTCAGGATGACAGACGAAAAAGACGGCAGCGCACACGCCCGCCTGCCTCAGTCGTGCCCCACCGCCGGGTCGCCCGGGCCTGTCTCCACCAGTTGCAGGGCTTTCACCTCCTCCAGCAACACCGACAGTTTGGCGTGCGCCGACCGCCCGAGACGGCTCTGCAGCGTTTCGTCGAACATCGCCAACAGCTTCTCGGCCGTCGCGGCGGTCTTGCGCAGCTTCGGCGAATGCACCCGGTCGCTGAGATTGTCGTACAGGTCGGCCATCTTGGCGATCTTGACCGCCTCCGGCGCACCGGCCAATCGCTCGGCGTATTCCTCCTCGCGCTCCTGTTTGGGCAGCATGCCGTTCTTGGTCAACGTCACGACGTAATCCGCCACCCTCTCCCCGAAGAGTTCGGCCACCTCGTCGTAATCGGTCGAGGTGTCCTCAATGGTGTCGTGCAACAGCGCGGCCGTCAGGATTTCCTCGTCGTCGCAACCGAAGACGTGCGAGAGGATCAACGTCACCCGCGCGACGTGCGAAAAATACGGCGTCTGGTTGTCCGCGCGCGTCTGGCCGTGGTGCTTGCGCGCGGCAAAACTCGCGGCGCGCAACACCGCCTGCACGGGATTCAGCGGCGGCAGCGTCCCGGCTTTGCCCTTTTTTGAGGCAGGCTGTTTCTTCTTGTCCAGAGCCGCCTTTTTGCGCGCGCGCGCGGCGACGGACAATTTACGCATCAGCTTATTGCGAAGAGAACCTTTAAAATCACGGAAGGCAGCAAACATTCGACTGATACACCAGGAATCGTGCGTTTGGCAACCGTCGGTTTGAAAAATCCGGCTTTTCCTCTGTCGACTGACCCATTCAAGACTTTGTCACGGCGTCGCTGGCATTTACCCTGCTCTGTTTGAAAGCCTGCACCATGAGCCGATCCACCATCTTCTTGCCGGCATGTTTGCTGGCGTTATTTTTCGCGGCGTCCGCTCACGGCGCGGCGAGCAAGGAACAACTCGCGCTGGCTGCTGCGAACTGCACGCTGGACGTGCCGCCGGACTGGCACCCCATCGACCTCAGCAAGCAGCCCACCGTGGTGGCGGCCTTCGCGGACCCCGACGGCAGGCGCAAGCTGATGGTCCTCACCGTCCGGCGCGGACAACCGGCCCCGGCCGTGAGCGCAACCTACGCCGACGAGTATGAAAAAGGCGTGGAGAAATCCGGCGGCGGCAAAAAAATCGCCGGCCGATTCATGAAGGTGGCTGGGTTTGACGCGTACGAGCGCCGCGGCGCGGTGAACATCAACGGCCGCGACCTGAGGACACTCGCCCAAGCCATCCCGACCGGAGACGGCACCTACTTGCTCGAAGCCATCTCCCCGCAGGGCGATCCTGGCGACGATCCGGAAGTGACGCAATCCCTGGCCAGCTTTCGTTTTCTCCATCCGCCCGGCTCGCCGCGCCGACAGGTGGACACCGTTTACAAAGCGAGCCAAACGATTGGCCAAGCGTCGTTGGTGGCCATCTTTATCGGTTTGATCGTCCGCGCAGCTTCCAAGGCGAACTCCAAACGCGCCGCCCGCTTCCCTGCCGGCGTCACCGGGGCACATCCTGTCCCGCTCGCCGGGTTCCCGACCGCTGCCATCCAGCCGCCTCCTTTGCCCGGTGCCATGTTGCCGCCTCCCTTGCCTGTCGTCCAAGCCGCGCCGCCACCGGATCTCTATTAGGCGCTTGGCCGCTCCGGCGTCCGAAGTCAGAACGCGAACCCGAAGCTGAACTGGAACGCCCCGTTGTGCTCGCGGTGCCGGCCGTGGTGATACGGGGCCGGGTTCTCGCCGTAATCGAGCCGCAACGGGCCGATGGGCAGATTGTACCGAACCCCCGCGCCGACCGCGTAGCGCAGATTGGAAAAACCCACGTCTTCCGCGCGCGACTTCAGGTTGCCCGCGTCCACGAACACCGCCCCCTTCAGATCCGCCAGCTTCAGCGGAAACTGGTATTCGGCGTTGAGCAGCGTGAACGCTTGCCCGCCGATGGGGTAGCCCGTGTTGCGGTCGTACGGCCCCAGGTCGCGCTCGGTGAAGGACCGCACGCTCGTGCTGCCGCCGGTGAAGAAACGCTCGTCAATCGGCAGCAGCGACCCCTCGGAGATCGGCGGCGTCTTGGGGTCGTTGTCGGCGTTGACGCGAAACGTCCCGCCCGTCTCGCCGAACGGCTTGATGACCCCGACCCGGAACCCGACGATCAGGAGTTGGTTCTTGCCGATTGGTTGCAGATAGGTCAGTCGGTACGTCCCGCGCACGAAATCGACGTTGCCCCCCAGCGCGCTCGACGCCACGTCGGCGGTGATCGACGTGATCAACCCTTTCGTGGGTGCCACCGGGTTGTCGCGCAGGTCGATGCTCGCCGTGCCGCCGAGGATATCGGCGTTGTAGCTGGATTTGCCGAGGTTGAGATCCTGCACGTGCCGGGCGGTCGTCTTGACGTTGTCCACCTGCAGGAAGCCGCTGAAGTTGTAGTGCTTGCGGATCGTGCGCGAGAGTTGGACGAGGAGGTCTTCCTCGTTCTTCTTGTACGTGTCGAGGTCGCGCGTCAACGCGTCCAGGCGCACGCGCAATTCATAGTCGGTCTCGAACAGGTGCGGATCGACGTAGAGCAACTCGCCGCTGATCGTGCGCGTGGAATAATCCACCGTGAACGAGATCGGCCGCCCCGTGCCCATCAGGTCGCGGTCGCGCAACTCGAACCCGATGATGGGTCCCTCGAACGTCCCGTAACCCAGCGACACGCCGAACTCTCGCGCCTTGGACTCCCTGACGCCCACGTCGAGCCGCAGCGTCGCGTCGTCGGGTTGCGGCACGGTGTCCACCTTCAATTGCGCGAACAGTCCCGTCTTGATCAACTCCTGGTACATCTCGTCGAGCACCTTTGGATCGTAGACCTTGCCGTGGAGCGCGCGCAGGCGGTTGCGCACGTATTCGGGCTTGAGACGGTCGGTGCCCGTCACGCGCACGCCGTCGAAGTGATACAGCGGCCCCGGCTTGACCGTGAACCGCGCCGACACGCTGCCGCCCGCCGTGCCGACAATGGTCGGGTCGCTCTCGACCGTGACCTGCGCGGTGTAGTACCCGTGCGTCTTGTAATAGTCTTCCAGCCGTGCCTGCATCGCGTCCACGCGCGGGCGGGTGTAGGGCAAGGGAATCTGGTCGGCGATGAGCTTGCGCACCTGCGCGGGCGGGTAGACGAGGTTGCCGTCGATGCTCACGTCGCCGAAACGGTAGCGCCCGCCCTCGACGACCGGGATGGTCAGGTTCGCGCGCGAGCGGCCGTCGACGAATTCGACCGTCGGCGTGCCGACCTGCGCGTTGAGATAACCCTCCGACAGGTAAAACCGCTGCACGAGGTCCGTGCCCTTCTGTACGTCGGTATCAACGTAGGGGAGTTCCTTGCGCGAGGACGGGAAACGCTCGCGGGTCTGGCCGATGATATACTGCTGGAAATTGGAAACGTCCTTGTAATGATCGTTGCCGGTAAAACGGATGTCTCCCAACACGACCAGCGGTCCCTCGTCTACCTTGAGGACGAGGTGTTGGGCGTTGAGGATCGTGTAGGTCGTGCTGACGAACACGTAGCCGCTCTTGCGGTAATAGAGCTCGAGAAAAAATGCCACGTCGTCGGCGGTGGCCGGACGCAGGCCGTCGTGCTGGATCGTGTCGAGCGGATCGAACAGCGCATCGCGCAGATCCGCCTCGGTAAACCCGGTGACGCCCTGGAAATCGACGACGACGTTGCCCGCGCGCGTGGTGGTGGCCGCCCCCGGTTTTGGCTTCGGGTGAAACAGTCCGCAGGAGGTGAACGCGAAAGCCAGCAGCACGAGCACAAACTGCCGCGCGAGCGGCATCCACACCAAGGTAGGGATGGCTCTCCGAGCCGTCCGTAGACTTCTCCGGCGAGACGCTCCAGACGAACGAACGGGTTTCCAGAAAAATCGACGGACGGCTCGGAGAGCCATCCCTACCTTGGTTGGACGCCGCTCGCGCGGCGGTTTGGCGCGTTCCGTCGTTATCTTCATCAGCGGAAACGCACGAGATACTTGACCCTGCCACGCAGGTCGCCCTGGATGCCCAAGTCGGCGACGAACTGCACCTTGTCCGTCACCTTGAACCCGGCGCTGACCTCCTGCTTGCCCGTCGTCGGGTCGGTCGAACCCACGTTGAGCTCCACCTTGTCGGCGAGGGTTTCCTTCGGCTCCTGGCGGGCGCTCTGTTTTTTCTTGAACGTGCGCCGGTATAAATCCTGCGCGATCAGCAGTGTCGCCTTGCCCGCGAGCGCCTGCGCGTTGCCGGCGAGTTCGTCCGTCGTCGCGCCCGTTGCCAGCAGCGAGATGATCTGCTCCTGAGCCAACGGCGGGTCACTGATGAAGGTGACTTTCGGGTCCTTCGCTCGGCCGGTGATGAGGACGGTCACCAAGTAGTTGCGGATCGTGGACGTGCCGGTCAGATTCAACACCGGGTTGACCGGCTGGTCGGGCGAAAACGTGATGTTGCCGTCCTTGATCTCCAACCGGCTGAACGCCAGCGACGCGACGAGGTCCTTGATCTCCACGTTGCCGTCGAGGAGCGGCTCCGCGCCCGTGCCGTGAATGTGCAGGTCCACGAGCGCCTGGCCGTTGGCGAGGTTGCCGCGCACGAAGAACGGATCATCGGTCTTGATGTCGAGGTTGAGCTTCCATTTGTCGATGGGCGCGGAATGGATGCCGATGGCGGACGGACCCTCGGATGTACTGGTCGAGGGCGCGGCGGCGGGCGGCGCGGGCGCGGGTTTGCCGGGTTGGTTGATGGGCAGGATGTCGATGTCCTTCAAATAGCGGCTCTTGGTGATGCCCACCCGTCCCGAGACGCTCGCGGCGGCCAGCGGGCCGTTGACCTTCACGTCGGCGTTGACGCGCACGGTGATGTTGTCGTCGCGCACGGCGAGCACGTCGCGGGCGGTTGCGCTCAGGTCGAGCGTCGGCTCGCTCAGCTTGGCAAAGCCGACGTTGCCGGTGAGGTTGATCTTGCCGCCGCCGATCTCGCCGTTGAACCGCTCGAAGCGCAGTTCCTTTTCCGTGAACGCCAGCCGCGCGCGGAAATCCTGGATCGCGGGCACGGTGATGTTCTCCGCGCGCGCGCCGGCGATGTTGAGTTCGAGCGCGCCGGCGAGGGTCGGCTTTTCAATCGTGCCGCCGATCCGCACGTCTGCCGCCGCGTCGCCTTGGATGAACCGCAACGCCTTCGTCGCGCCCTGGAGGAACCCGAGGCTGGAACGCGGAAGCTGGATGTTCAGGCTCACGGGCGACTTCGGATCGATCGACTTCTTGTCGGCAAGCTCCTTGAGGTTCACGGGCAGGTTGCCCTTGATCGTGAGCAGCGCGATCTGCGGCTGGCGCACAACGGTGTCGAGGTCGAGGCGGTTGTCGTGCAGCGTGAGGTGGAGATCGGCGTCGGCGGGCTTGACGGTGGCGAGCTGCGTGCTGGCGAGACCGCGCGCCTCGACCTTGATGCCGGCGTAGATTTTCGACAGGCTGCCGCGCGCGAGGATTTCCAGCAGGACCGTCCCTTTGATGGGTGGGGCCTGCGCTTTGTTCGCGCCGCCGGTGGTGGCGAGCAGCGTGCCGAGCGGCAGCGGCTTGGAGGCGATGTTCACGTCGATCTGGTCCGTGTCGGGGATCGGGCCGCCGGGGGCGGAGAGTTTCGTCAGGTCGACGGGGATTTGCGCGTAACCGGAGAGCAATTCGGTGCTGCCCTGCTTGAGGTGGAGATTATCGAGGCGCGCGAGCGCGTCCTTGAGCGAGAAGGTGGAGCGCAGCTCGAAGCCGTTGGTGCCCACGAATATCGTCGGGAAATCGATGGCCAGTTGCGAGTATTGCCCCTGCACGTCGGCCTCCAGCGGACCGAGCGCGTTGTAGACGACGCCGTGCGCGGCGATCTTGCCACCGCCGGAGAAATGCGGGCCGTCGCCGGTTTTGTCGAAGTCGCCCTGCGCCTTCCAGTTGATCTGGATCGAGCCGCCGAGCTTCGGCGCGGTGGGCTGGACGATCTCCGCGCGCATGCTGGGCGTGCCGGGCGTGCCGCGCACGGCGACCTTGACCTTACCCGCGCTGGTGGTGGTCGTGGTGGAGGGGACGACCACCGTTTCACGCGAGGCGGTCTTGCCGGGGGCGTTGATCTGCGCGGCGGGCGGCGTCTTGGCGCTCGACGCGGCCTCCATCTCGGCCTTGGTCGCCTGCTGTTCTTTGTTGGGGGTGACGAGGAGCGGCGCGAACTTAGCGAGGTCGGCGATGTTGACGTTGAGGCTCAACGCGTAATCGAACGGCGCGGCGGCGTTGGCGTGACCGTCGATGCTGACGGTGTTCTCGTCGTCGAGACGGACGAGGAGGTTGCGGATCGTGATGGCGTTGTTGGTGGCGACGAGATTGCCTTCGACGCGCTCGATGCGCGCGTTGTTGGCGGTGATGTTCGCGCCGTTGAGGTCCACCGTGCCGTCGATCTTCTGGTCGTTCTTGTCGTGCGCGGAGTTGAGGTGCCCGCTGGCCTGCGCGGCGAGGCGGAAACTGCCGCCGAGCTTCGTCGCGGCGGGCGCGGGCGTGGAACCGTGGTTGTCCTCGCCCTTGGGCTTGGCGGGAGGCGTGGCGAGCAGCGCGTTGAACGCCCCGAGATCGGGCAGGTCCACGTTGAGGTTGCCCTGGAATGTATAAGGCGCGGCGAGGTCCGCCTGGCCGCCGAAGGCAATGCCGCTTTTCGGGTCGAGCTTGATCTGGCCGGTGTTGATCGTGGCGTGGTTGTTCTCGACGACGATCCGCGTGTCGATGCTGTCGATCTTCGCGCCCTTCGCCTGGATGTCGCGGCCGACGATCAGCAGGTTGGCGTCGATGCGCTGGTCGTTCGCGGCAGGAGTAGTATTCAAATTGCCCGCCACCCCGGCGGACAGGTGGAACGTGCCGCCGACTTTTTCGGTGCCGGTGCCGTTTGTCTGGAGCAACGGCGCGAAGGCGGCGAGATCGTCGAGCTTCACGTCGGCGTTGCCGGAGAAACGGCGGCGCGCGTCCAGGCCGAAACTTCCGCCGAAGGACGCGTGGTTCGACTTCCCGTCGAAGTCGATTTCGGCTTGGCTCAACTCGACCTCCTTGCGGCTCGCCGTTCCCAGCACGTTGACGCGGGGAACCTTGAACTTGCCGTAGAGCAGCCCCTCGCCTTTGACATCGTACGCGGCCTTGATGCCCGCGTCGTCGGTGCCGGGACGGGGAGAAAGCAGACCATCCGCCGTGACCCGGGCGTGCAAGCTCCCGCCGACCGGGTCGGCGATCCCGTTGGCGGCGAGGGTCGGCCCGAAGCGCGACAGGTCGTCGAGGTTCAGCGACAGGACGCCGCCCGAGAGGTCGAGATTGGATAAACCCAAATTGCCTTCCAACGCGATGTTGTTGCGGTCGTCGAAAACGATGAGCCCCTTCTTAAAGACGGCGCGGTTGTTTTCGACGGCCACGACCACGTCGCCGGTGCGGACGGTCGTGCCCTTGGCTTGCAGGTCGCGGATTTGCAAATCCAGCCCCCCGCCGTAGACGCCATTTTGCGCGGTGGCATTGCCCTTTGCCGTGACCAACCCGTGTAAGGGCAATGCCTTCGGGTCGGCGGAGAACTGGCTCACGTCGGGCAGAGCGATGTTGAGGTTCACGGCGAGCGGCTGCTTCTGCCAGTTGGCAAAATCCTCTGGGATGACGTAGGTCGCATCGATGTTGACCTTGTTGGGGCCGCGAACGATTTCCACGGAGTCGAGCTTGACGCTCGCCTGGTCGGTGGACAAAGCGAGGTGAACGTTGTCCACGCGGTAGTCGGCGTAGGCGATGCCCTCGACGTTGGCGGAGACCCGCGCTTGCAGCCGGTCGTAGAACGGCCGGTGCGGCGGGGGCGGCGC
>CALMVM010000494.1:0-342 GCA_937873255.1 uncultured Verrucomicrobiota bacterium
CGAACCAAACCGGGCTTGCCGTACGCGGGGCGGGAGGGCGTCGGTTTCCACGCCCCGGAGGGTAGAAGCAACGCTTTCCCGATGGCAAGCCGAAAGACGGCTTCGCCGGTTCTCAGACGAAGCCTACCTAGTGATTGAGCAATGCTCTGGGTTTCAACCCCGGACGCGGACAGCAGGGGAGGTACGCCGTTTTACTTGGTAAGGCCGGGGCGATTCGGCAGCCAAGGCGACACCGCCCGCACGCGATGCGAGCGGGGGCCGCCCGCGTTTCGGCTTGAGGGAACGAGGTGTCTCGGTCAGCAACCTCACCCCGCCGTCAGGCATTTTCTTGGCGTGGGCCTT
>CALMVM010000494.1:352-2117 GCA_937873255.1 uncultured Verrucomicrobiota bacterium
TGGCTAACTCGCGCACGAAGGGCGAACGGTTGCCCAAATACTTGAGGGTGAGGAGTTCTTCCTTCAAAGCTCTGGCCGCACCAGCACGCATGTATTTGTCTTGGACCAACCACCCGGCGAGCTTCTCAATGAGTTTTTCGCTCGCTTGGCGCTGGCCGTTTTCGATCTTGATCCACCCTGGGGTGGAAACGAACCCCTGGGCACCGAAGGCTTCCTGGGATAGTCCAAGTTCGTTGCGAAGTCTCTTGAGGCATTCTCCAAGTGTCATAGACAGTGAGCATTGCACGAAGGCAGGATTCGACAAGCAGAAAATGACCCTGCTCGGACGTGTGGACGTGTGCCCCCGAAGGCTCAACCAAGGCTTTAATGAGTTGCTCTTCGTAGTTCATCTGATTTGTGTGGGTGGTGGTTATGGGTTTTCAATGGCGCTTGCCGTAGCCATCGCAGGTGGCAACCGCCAAGACATGCTCTCGGATTTTGGCCCGTAACGGGGCATGACGATCCCAGCCGAGCGAGCCGAGGTGCTGTAGTTGACCGACGACGATGGATGGATGCACACCGCTGCGTGATCTCATCGGCTGTGTTCCTCGTCCAAGCCAGCGGTTCGTCCTCGGAAGGCCGTACCTCGTCTTCCGTCCAGTGGTCTCCCCGGGGCCAGAAGTAGATGCACGGATCGACGATCCGGGTGGTGCAGCCGCGCAGCGGGCCGCCGACCTTCTCGTCGCGACTACACAGACGCACGTTGATCCCCAAGCCCGCCGCCGCCAGCGCAGCGCTCAGGCCCGCCGCCCCAGCGTTGACGATCAGCAGCCGGTCGTTCTTGCGGTCGAACCACGGTTCCCGGCACGCCTGCTCGACGATTCTCGCCGCTAGCCGCACGCGGTAGCGGATGCTCACCTCGCCGTGCCGACCGGGACACAACTTGAAAAGATATTGTTCTGGCTCGTCGCCCACCTGATGAACGTCCCAGAGATGCCGCAACAAGAAAGGACCGAGTGCCATGGAAAAACAAAGAGGGGAAGGGAGAAGACAAACGAGAGCCGGACCGGAACATCACGTGCCGGTCGACCCGCTACCGGGAAATTTCCGGTAGTCCCTATCCTGAACTGGCGCGCCCGGCAAGCATTGCTTTCAGGTCGCCCTCCGCCACGGCGGGCAGCTTCCGCCGCAACTCCCGGATCGCGGCAAGCTCTTGCCCAGTAGGTGCTTTCCGCAGCGGCTTGGCGCGCAGGAAAAGGTCCACGACGGCGTGCTTGCCGTCGGCGACGACCTGCCAATGATCGGCCGCGACAGTCTTGGTTTTGACCGCGCGGAACACGCCTTTAACATAGCCGCTCAGCAGGGCGCGCAACGTGACGAGATGCTCGGCCGTCGCCGCGACCACGATGCACTGCTCTCCATGGGCGGGCGCGCTGATGGCGGCCCGACGCAGGAAGCCGCCGACCTCCTCAGCCGTCCATGGCCGCCGACGCATGGCGTGCTCCAGGTCGATGTTGAGCGTCTGCGGGCCGTACTCCCGGCCGACGGCAGAACCGGCGTCGCGGGTCGCGCCGAACGAACGCACGTTGGCCCAAGCGACGGCTTCCGTCGCTAGGTCGCCGAGCTGGCGCTCCAGGACTATGAGCACATCGTGGTACACGCCGACCAGTTCGGCCAACTCGGCGGCGGACCACCCGCTACGCAGGACGGGCGGGAGGTCGGTGATCTTGCCCTGGCGCAGTTCTTCGAGGTTGCGCTGGACAAAGACCCGGAGCCGGGTTCGGAC